>NZ_JBYCKR010000018.1:0-13318 GCF_057473505.1 Acidithiobacillus sp. TH-A35
GTTCCCATCATCAATGAAAACGACGCGATTGCCAGTGCCGAGATCCGCTTTGGCGATAATGATACGCTGGCAGCCATGGTCGCCAATTTGCTGGAGGCCGACCTGCTGGTGATTCTCACTGATCAGGCGGGACTTTATGATAGAGACCCGCGCCACGATCCCCATGCTCGCCTGCTCACGGAAGTACAAGCGGGAGACCCCAAACTGCTGCGGATGGCGGGTGGGGCTGGGACAGCGCTAGGGAGCGGCGGCATGATCACTAAGGTACGGGCGGCGGGCCGCGCTGCCCAGTCAGGCGCTGCCACCCTCATCGCCCCTGGCAGTGCCGAAAACGTACTGTTACGCATCTGGGCCGGGGAGGAGGTAGGGACGTATTTTCATCCGGGCGTCGCCAAACTGGCGGCCCGCAAGCGCTGGCTGGCGGGGCAATTGCGACCGACCGGCACCCTGCATCTGGACGCTGGCGCCGCGCGAGTGCTCAGGGAAAAGGGCAGTAGTTTGCTCCCGGTCGGTATCACTGCCGCCGAGGGCGACTTTCAACGTGGCGATCTGCTCTGCTGCGTCGATCCGGAAGGCCAAGAAGTGGCCCGTGGCTTAGTGAACTTCGCCAGGCATGACGTTCTGCTTCGCCTGGGTAAGAGCAGTAAAGCGCTGAGTACCCTGTTCGGCGATGTGGATGAGATTGAGATCATCCATAGGGATAACCTGGTACTCAGCAGCGAACGCAGCTAATCCGTGCTGTGCTGCCTGGGTAAGTCATCCCGCAGTGAACAAATCCCCGCATCCTGCATACCGCGACAGGTGCCATAGAGATAGAGACTGTGATCGCTGATAAAAAAGCCCTGATTCGCGGCGATTTCCCGCTGTCGCTCTTCTAGCGCCTCATCGAAAAACTCCAACACTTTGCCGCAAGCCGTGCAGACCATGTGATCGTGGTGCCCCGTTTCGTTGAGCTCAAAGACCGCCTTGTCGCCCTCGAAGTGATGCCTACGCACCAATCCTGCCATTTCAAATTGGGTAAGCACACGATATACCGTGGCCAGACCCACCTCTTCACCAGCCTCCAGCAACTGCCGATAAATTTCTTCAGCCGTCAGATGGCGGGCTTCGCTGTCCTCGAAGAGGCGGAGTATCTTCAGTCTGGGCAGGGTCGCCTTGAGGCCAGCCCGTTTCAATTCATCGCTGTTTATCCGTTCGTCGTTCATTCGCTCGTAGCAATGGCCATACGTAATGGTTTAGGATAGTTGTACCTGACGCCTAAGACAAGGACTATGAGAAGCTTCCGCCTAATTACCCTGCTTACTTTCTGTGCCCTGTTGCTCGGCGCCTGTAGCATTTATCGCGTCGATGTACAGCAAGGCAACGTCATCACCGCCAAAGAACTGGCCGAACTGCACCCTGGTATGGATGAACTGCAGGTACGTGCCATTCTCGGCTCACCACTCCTGCAGGATCCCTGGCATCCACATCAGTGGGTTTACGCCTACAGCTTCAAGCCTGCCTATGGCAACACAGAAGTCCGCAAGGTTCTGGTGCTTTTTGATAAGGATGAGAAACTGGTCAGCGTACAGGGAAATGTACAGAGCGCCGCCTCACCGACAGCGACCACCACCTCTTAAGCCTCCTAGCGGGATGGCGCTTCACTGTCCGGCTTCTGCATTTCTAACGCGCCCGGCTGACCATAAACAGCCCGCGCGCGCTGAGCAAAGCGTTGCACCATCGTTTCCGCCGCATGCTTGAATATCGGCTCCAGAAAGGCGCCCATCAATCGGGAAGCAAACTCGAAGCGCATGTCCAGCGTTACTCTGGTGCCTCTGGCGTCCGCCTCTAACTGCCAGAGCCCTTCCAGAAAACGGAAGGGACCATTCACCAGTCGCATCTCTGCCAGCTTGGGCCGCTGATAACGATTTTTCGTGGTGAAGGATTTGCCGAAAGCGCCGTGGGAGATGGTAATCTCGGCGACCACTTCTTCATCTTTCGACTGGATAATCCTGGTCCGTCCACACCAGGGTAAAAATTGCGGATAGGCACGAATATCCTCTATCAGGGCAAAAATTTGCGCAGCGCTGTAAGGCAGCACGGCGGTTTTGCAAATATGATGCATGAAACCCTCTCAATAACGGCGCTGACCCAGTGCATGCGCCTGCACCCAACGATCTAGTTGTGCCCAAAACCATTCGATGATTCGTCGCCAACGGGGGCGCCTGCGCCAAGGCTCCGGGTCGATTTCCCGCGCTTGGGCGAACTCGCGTAAAAACAAGGTGCGCAGCAAAAGCGCGGCAAGCGGAGCGCGTAATTCCAAGTTGAGTTCATGATTAAACCACAAACTCAGAAAATCAAGATTAGCGGAGCCGATAGACGCCCAGGAACCATCCACCAGCAGATATTTCGCATGCAGAAAGGCGCCTTCATATTCGTAAACATGCACACCCCTGCGCATCAGCTTTTGATAATACGCCTGAATTCCGAATCGCAAAAGTGGATGGTCGGTGATCCGGCCAGCCAGCAGGAGCCGGACATCCACACCGCGCTGCACGGCACGGTAGATGGCACGCAGGATGATCGGATCTGGATTAAAGTAAGGGGTGGCAATCCAGATACTCTGACGTGCGGCATGGATGGCAGCGAGCAGACGGCGGCGCACGGCGAGACTTCCCGGCGGTGCGCCCTCTAAAAACCGGCCGTGCCCCCACCACCACAGGGTATCGGGTTGAAAGAACGCCGCCGTGCCCAATCGCGGAAGCGACTCCGGGCGGTGACGAAAAAAAATCTGGCGGCCCTGTTCTGCTAAATTGCCGCGACAGGCAAAGAGCATCTCACGATAGGGCATGGTGCCCGGCGCGCCCGTGAGCCAGTCATCAGCGATCGCAAAACCGCCGACTGCGGCCCATTGGCCATCCACCACGACGACACGGCGATGGCTGCGTCGTAGCCTTTTTTCTAACCCCTTGAGTTGCAGGTGATGATACCAGTGTAAATGAGCACCAGCGGCACGCAACTCCGCCGCCCAGCCACTCGGGAAACCGCGGCTGCCCAAGGCATCCAGGGTGATATAGACCTGGACTCCCGCCACCGCCTTATCACAGAGGATACGCAAGACACGCTCAGGCCAATCGCCTTCGGCAAAAATATAGTTCTCAAAGAGAATCTCGGCCTGCGCGTCAAGCAGGCACAGCTCCAGCCATTCGATGATAGCCGGCATCTCGCTCAGCAGCACAGCTTCGGGAATGGGCTCCCAATGCCTTTGGCGATGCGGCGCGAAATGTTTTGGCAACGGGTTCGACAAATTTTCAAGGTCCGTAGTGATACACGCTGTTCACCTTCCACAGGAATACCGGCAAAGTCAATGCCACCTTTCTGCCCTGCCGTCTTTTCCCGTACAATACCGACTGACCGGCACGGGAGTAGCAGGATGAGCAGCACCATCGCCCTCAATCGCGAGGCGAAACACGAATACTTTATCGAAGAGCGCTTTGAGGCTGGCATGGTCTTACAGGGCTGGGAGGTGAAGTCGCTGCGCGCGGGTCGTCTCAATCTCAGAGACAGCTACATCGTCGTCAAAAACGCAGAGTTGTGGCTGCTCGGCGCGCACATCAGCCCGCTCCTCACCGCCAGCACCCATATAAACCCAGATCCAACACGCACCCGCAAGCTGCTGATGCATCGGGAACAGATCAATCGCATGATCGGCAGCGTTGAGCGCAAGGGTTTTACCATCGTTCCCCTGGCCATGTACTGGAAACAGGGCCGCGCCAAGGTAGAAATCGCGCTGGTGAAAGGCAAACAGGAGCACGACAAGCGCGCCACGACCAAAGAACGGGAGTGGCAGCGGGACAAGGCGCGCATTATGAAGGGTGGGGCGCGGGATGCCTGAACAGCGTCGGGGGACTTTTCTCTTTCAGTCGCTGATTCTTTTCCTTTTTGCCTTCTGGCTTTTGGCCTTTCACACCGGGGGAGCCAGCCTCTGGGACATTGATGAGCCCAATAATGCCCAGGCCCTGAAAGAAATGATGGTGCACCACAATTTGGTGGTGCCCACTTTCGACGAAGCACTACGTCCCGACAAGCCTATCCTCAACTACTGGCTGATGTGGACCGGGGTACACCTGCTGGGGATGAACAGTTGGGGCCTGCGCATTGGATCGGTAGCTACGGGTGCATTATTGGTACTCTATCTGGCCCTGGCCTTACGTCGCCTCTATGGGGAGCAGACTGCCTTGCTGGCGGGATTGCTGACCGCCACAACCCTGCATAGTCAGATTATCTTCCGGGCCGCTGTACCTGACCCTCTGCTGATTCTTTTCGTTGCGATCGCTCTGATTTCCTATCTGCGTGGTTATCTCTACCCGGAGGAAGGGCGCCGCAGTGTTCTGATCGCCTATGGTGCGATGGGGTTGGCGACCCTGGCTAAAGGCCCTATCGGCTTCCTCCTGCCCGGACTTATCATTGTGATCTTTCTGCTGCTGCGCCGCGACTTGGCAAGCCTCTGGCGCCGAGGACAACCGGTTTTAGGAATTCCTCTCTTCCTCGTCATCACCTTGCCCTGGTACCTGGCCGTAGGCATGGAGACCCACTGGGCCTGGGACCAGTCATTCCTTTATCAGCAGAACGTCTATCGCTACACCGCCGCCATGCAAGGGCATCGCGGCCCGGTCTATTACTATCTTTTCACTATCGCACTGGCGCTGCTGCCCTGGACGATTTTTCTGCCACAGACCTTCGCGGATCTCTGGCAGAGACGGGCCGCACTACTGCAAAAAGCGCCCGCCGATGCATTCATGCTGGTCTGGGCGATTACCTGGGTCGCTTTTTTCAGCCTCGGCGCCACCAAACTCCCCAACTACGTCTGGGAGGCCTATCCCGCCCTCTTTGTCCTCGTCGCAGCGCGCCTTTATACGGCCTTGAACGAGACAAAACCCCTCAATCGCCGCGGTGTAATCGTATCCCTCGTGGCACTATTGCTGGTGGGCCTCACTCTGGCAGCGCTGGGGACATGGCTGGTACCGGAGCAAATCCCGCCCCTGGGTGATGTGGCCTATCTGGGCTTTCCCTATATCGCTGCGGCGTTGCTCGCTCTTTTCTTCGCCTGGCGCTGCCTGCTGCTGCCGGTCGTCAGCAGTCTGGGGGCAGGCGCGGTGGCCCTCACCGCTTGTCTGATGCTCCTCGCCGTGCCCGCCCTGGATGCCCTCAAACCTTCCGTGACCATGGGCCGCATAATCCGCGCCAGCGAGGGCACACAGCCTTACGCAATTGCCACTTGGCAATGGTTTGAACCCAGCTTCCTCTTTTATGGTGGGCGTGGTGCCATGCGTGTGCATCAGTTGAAAAGCCTGCGAGAGATCCAGCGTATCGTTGCCGATGGCCAGGGCACCGCCTATCTCGCCTTGCCCACCCACGATATCCCGGCCGCGCGGACACAATTATCCAGGGCGCTGCATGTTCAGGAACTCTACTCGGGTTATGAGCTCTATAGCCGGGAATATATCGCCCTATTACGCATTCAGTCTCCCGCGCATCTGGAGAAAAAGGGATCATGATGACTGTCCGCACAGCGCAAACCTTAACCCGAATTTTGGCATTCTGTGGAGCCATCCTGGCCACAACCGTGGGTATAGCTCATGCGGCAACGGCGGCCGCAGATCATGATCGCGACTACTGGCAGGCGCTGAGCCATACCCACTACGGCGAAAGAGGCAGCAAGGGGCCAATCGTCTATGATTTTCTTGATCCCAACTGCCCCTATTGCCACCAAATATACACTTGGCTGCAAAACCCCATTAATGGGGGACTGTTGCGGGTACGCTTTGTCGTTGTCGGCTTCTTGACGCAGAGTAGCAAGGGTAAGGCCGCCGCCATTCTTGCTGCGACCGATCCGCTGGCGGCACTTAAACAAACGGAGAATGGGTTTACCATGACCAAGGCGGGCCCCGAAGGCGGTATCAACCCCGCCAGTGCCGGGGTGACTGCAAAAATGCAGGATCGTCTGCAATTCAATAAATCCCGACTCCAGGGCAAAGAATTTCAGATGGCGGGAGCACCTGTCGTCAGCGTACCCTTTCTGGTCTATCGTAACGGCAAAACAATCCATTACATTTTTGGCTTACCCGATAACGCGCAATGGCGAGATTTACTCAACGCATCATGAATGCCAAGCATTTATCTTCACTGATCGCCGTACTGGTGGTGCTAGCCGCAATAGGCGCCTTTGCGCTGGTACTCTGGTTACAATTTGCGAGGGACTATGCGCCCTGTAGCCTCTGTGTGTATCAGCGCCTGGCCAATCTCGCTGTGCTGGTGGTCGTCGTGATGGGATTCTTCTGGACGGGCGCAACGCGGCGCGGGTTATGGATGCTGGCCAGTGCCTATGCACTGGCAGGCGCAGGACTTGCCGGGTGGCAGTGGCATCTCAGCACGGTAGCAAGCCGCACGCCGGAAACATGCACAGCCGTGAATCTCTTTCAGGGTGGGCGCAGCTTCGGGACTTTGGGCAAGGACGCCGCCTCGGCACTCTCGGGACAGGGTTCCTGTGCCGCCGCCGGGGTCCGCACCCTGGCCGGGTGGCCTGTCACCCACTGGAGCCTGGTCTTCTTCCTCGCCTGTGCCATGCTGCTCTGGCTTGCCCAATGGCTTGCAGGACGTCAAGGCAACCATTAGACCCTGGCCCTCGCCAAAACGAGGGTCCTGCTTTATTCAGCTCGGCCAATGCCAGTCGCGGCGCAGGGTTTCCAGCACCGCAATGGCCCGGCCGGTATCCGGGGCGAGCGCGCTCACATGTCCCATTTTGCGCCGCGGCCGGGCTTCATTCTTACCGTACAGATACAGCTTGAGCTGCGGATGGCGCAGTAGTGCCTCCCAGTCTGGATCGCCATTTTCCCAAAGATCGCCCAGCAGATTCATCATCACCACCGGACTGATCAGGCGGGTATCCCCGAGAGGCAGGCCGCATATGGCCCTGACCTGCTGGTCAAACTGGCTATGCACACAAGCATCTATGGTGAAATGTCCGCTGTTGTGGGGACGCGGCGCCATCTCATTCACCAACAGTTGTCCAGATCTGTCGACAAAAAACTCGACAGCCAGCACCCCCACATAATCCAATGCCCCGGCAATACGCGCCGCACTGCGCCGCGCCTGATCCTGAAGCGATTCCACAGTACCGGCGGGTACGATACTCAGATCGAGAATGCCCCGGTGATGAACATTTTCGGCCACCGGATAAAAGACCATCATACCATCGGCAGCGCGTGCCAGGATAACGGAAATCTCTTGTGCCAGGGCGATGCGTCCTTCCAGCACTGCCTCAGCCTCTCCCAGCGCCGCCCAGGCAGCGGGCAGATCCGCTGCGGAAGCAACCTCCACCTGCCCCTTCCCGTCATAGCCGAAACGCGCGGTCTTGAGAATGGCCGGGAAGGGTACGGTAGCCGCTGCACCAGCCAGATCGGCTGTGCTGCGCAGCAGCGCGAATGGCGCAATGGCCAAATCCAGGTCACGGAAGAAGGCCTTTTCCTGCGCACGGTCCTGAGCAATAGCCACCGCCCTGGCGCCTGGCCGCATGGGTATCACCTGCGCTATGCGTTCCAAGGAGTTCGGCGGAACATTCTCAAATTCTGTGGTAACCGCCGCGCAACTAACCGTCATCTCCTGTAAGGCGATGGTATCCTCATAAGCCGCACAGAGGTGCCGGTCCGCCACCACCGCGGCCGGGCAATTTGGATCTGGATCTAGCACCCAGACGCTATAGCCCATGCGCCTGGCGGCCAAGGTGAACATCTGTCCGAGCTGTCCGCCACCCAGTATCCCCAGCGTGGCGCCAGGCAAAATCAAAGAGCAACCTCCGGCAATGTCATGGCCATCACCGCCGCCTCCTGCCGCGCCCGGAAATCCCGCAAGCGCCGGGCCAGCGCCGCATCTGCACCGGCCAGCATGGCGGCGGCAAACAGACCGGCATTGGCCGCGCCCGCCGTGCCAATGGCAAAGGTCGCCACCGGCACCCCCTTAGGCATCTGCACGATGGACAGCAGGGAATCCATGCCTTGCAGATGCCTGGAGGGCACTGGCACGCCCAGCACCGGCACAATGGTCTTGGCCGCCAGCATGCCCGGCAGGTGCGCCGCGCCGCCAGCGCCAGCGATGATGCAGCGCAGCCCCCGCTGTACGGCACTAGCCGCATATTCAAAAAGAAGATCGGGCGTGCGATGTGCGGACACGACACGCTGCTCGTAGGGAATGGCCAACGCCTGCAACTGTTCTACCGCGGCGCGCATCACTTCCCAGTCGCTCTCGCTGCCCATTACCACACCCACTACCGGATGTTCCATGCCCGCCCTCCTCTCTAGGCCCCAGCACTAAACGGGTTATAATGCCTGTCATGGAAGAAGCCCTCAAGACCAGCCATCGACCTATCCGCAGCTTTGTGCTGCGTCAGGGTCGTATTACCGCTGCTCAAACACGCGCTGTCGCGGAACATTTACCGGCTTGGCGGATAGATGCCCATGCCGTCTGGCGGGATCCCTGGAATGGCCGAAGGCCGCTATTGCTGGAAATAGGCTTTGGTAACGGTGAGCATCTGGCTGCCATCGCTGCGCAACGGGCCGGTTGGGGCTGCATCGGTGCGGAGGTACACACGCCCGGCGTGGGGTCCCTGCTGCTACAACTGCGGGAGGCCGGGACCGACAATGTCCGCATTGTCCATGATGATGTCGTCACCTGGCTACGGACGCTGCCCGAAGCCCTGCTGCAGTGCATCGTCATCCAGTTTCCTGATCCCGGGCCAAAAAAACGACAGCAAAAACGCCGCCTGATCCAGCCGGATTTCGCTGCATTGCTTTGCCGCTTGCTGCAGACCGGTGGCGAACTGCAGTTGGCCACAGACTGGGCGGATTATGCCGGGCAGATGCTCACCATTCTCAATGCCACTCCAGGCCTGCAGAACACCAATCCCGACAACGGTTACGCCGCCCGCCCCAACAACCGTATCCTGACCAGATTTGAGCACCGCGGACAACGATTGGGGCATGAAGTTTATGATCTCTGCTATCGACGCGTCCCATGAGCACTAAACAACCCGACTGCTTGCAGTGCGCCATGCGCGAGCACAGCATTTTTGCCGGCTTGAGCAGCGAGGATATCTGCCAGCTCGGCATGGACGTCCACGACATCCATGTCACGGCAGGAACGACGATCTATCACGAAAGCGACCCGGCGCAGTATGCCTACACGCTCCGTCAGGGCGGCATCAAGCTGGTGAAGAGCCTGGCCAATGGTCACGCCCAGATCGTCCGCTTGCTTCACCGCGGCGATCTTTTCGGCTTTGAAGGATTACGCAGTGACCAGCATCGTCACAGTGCCATTGCCCTGACCGGTACTGACCTTTGCCGCCTGGAACTGAGGGCGCTGGATGCACTTTCCCAGCGTCTCCCGGCCATGCGTGAGGCAATTTTCGCCCGCTGGCAGCAGGCCCTGCAGGAGGCCGAAGACCGCATCGTCGAACTGGGCGCAAAAAAGGCTGATGCCCGGCTGGCCACTTTCCTCTGTCAATGGTGCATCGCCTATCGGCAACAACGTGCGGCACCCTTCCCCCTCACCCGTCGGGACCTGGGGGAATTCCTCGGACTTTCTACAGAGCACGTCAGTCGCATTATGGCGGACTTTAAACGCCAGGGACTGCTCCATGAACACAAGGGGCAAATTGAGATTCCCGAACCCCAGAAACTGCTCCGGCACGCCTGTAGTGACGACACCAGCGCCTGACCCCCGCATCCTAGTAGTTAACAAAATTGATCAACTTTGATAATTGTCAATGCAGACACTCTTTCTACGCCTTATGGTGGGGATATGGGCGCCTCAGAACACAGGATGGTGCTCCAACACCATTGCCGACAAGGGGTGATATCATGCTTTTCAGACAGCTTCTTGAAACCGAAACCAGCACCTACACCTACATTTTGGGCGACCCGACCTGGCACGAGGCGGTGGTTATTGACCCTGTGCTGGAAACCGTCGATGAGGTACTGCGCGCACTCGATCGGGAGTCCATGCGGCTTGCGTATGTGCTCGATACCCATGTCCATGCCGATCACGTTACCGGCGCCAGCGCACTGCGTGCGCGCACTGGTGCGCAGGTCGTGATCAGCCGCGGGACCGCCGCGCCCTGTGCAGACGTACTGGTGGATGATGATGATTTTATCGTACTAGGTGATGACGTCATTCGGGTCATTACCACGCCTGGCCACACCCCGGGCTGCATTAGCTACCGTTGGCGCGACCGGGTTTTCACGGGCGACGCGCTATTGATCGGGGGCTGTGGCCGCACGGATTTCCAGGGTGGCGATGCGGGGACGCTCTATGACAGCATCACCGGGAAGATCTTCACACTGCCCGACGAGACTCTGGTCTATCCGGGCCACGACTACACAGGTCGCCACGTCAGTTGTATCGGCGAAGAAAAGCGTATGAACAGGCGCTTGGTGGGTAAAAGCCGGGAGGAGTTCATCGCCATCATGGCGGAACTTAAATTGTCAGAACCGGAGAAAATCCATGTCGCGGTGCCCGCCAACCAGCGCTGTGGAGTGCTCAGTGTATGAGGAGTACTTTAAAGATGAGCAAACAAAATTCCTTGCAAGGGGTGTCGACAGGCATGAGACGTGGTGGTAGTGGTGGTGGAGGAGGTCAGGAACGCGGTCAGGGTGGCATCCGCTTCGGAAATGCGCCGAGTATGCGTCCTGCGGGCATGAGTCTGGCCGACGAGGAGGCCATGGAAGAGCGGGTGCTGGCGGGCAGCGGAAATACGGATAAAAGAGTCCGTCATCAGCACGATCAGGAGGTATTTCATGCCCTGCTTCGCCATCACGACCAGATTCAACGTGAATTGACCCAGATTCCCGATGGCATACGTTCGCTGACCACTTCCGCCAACCCGGAGATTGTCCGCCTGCTGCATGACCATGTTCCCGCCATGCACCACCGGCTGGAAGAAAACTTTGGATTGCGCTTCTGGGATCCGGCCTTTCCGGAAATTTTCGCGCAACGGGAAAAAGTGCGGATGGTAGTGACCCTGGTACCCACTGGTGTCCTCGTGGAAGAGACCAGTGATGATCCTAATGCAGCGACCCTCATCCAGGCCCACGGCGCCGTCGTTAGCCTCTTTGTGCGGCGCGGCTTTGCCCAGGCGCAGGAGTCCAGCCCCCTGCCGGACAATTATCAGCGCGTTCTGGGTGCCTGAGCGATCTATTCTACGGCATAATGGGTGCTCGGGTTACCGGGCGCTTTAGTACGCTGCTGAGATATACTGAGAAGGTGAGGTCGGGCCGCGGCCTCCTTCCAGGCTTTTCGACTCTGAGGAATAGCACATGACCCAAGTGACCATTATCGGTGCGGGATTCGGTGGTCTGACAGCCGTCCGCCATCTGCGCCGCCAGATGCCTGATGCGGAAATCACCGTTATCGCACCCAAGGCTGAGTTTATTTACTACCCCAGCTTGATTTGGATTCCCACAGGGCTGCGGCAGGGCGAAAACCTGCGGATTCCGCTGGACAATTTCTTTCGGCGTCGGCGGGTGCAACTCCATCGAGGCCGCGTCACCGGCCTGCGCGACGGCGGCCGTACGGTCATCACTGATCAGGGCGAAGTCCGGAATGACGCACTCATCATCGCCAGCGGTGGGCGGGGGCTCCGCAAACTGCCGGGTATCGAGTACAGTTTCGCCATCTGTGACGGCATTGATGCGGCTGAAAATATCCGCGATCGCCTGGCCCTGATGAACAAAGGCACTATTGCCTTCGGCTTTGCGGGAAATCCTCTGGAACCCACCGCCGTGCGCGGTGGCCCGGTGTTTGAACTGCTTTTCGGGATCGACACCCATCTGCGACGCATCGGCAAACGTGAGCAGATCGAACTGGTGTTTTTTAACCCGATGAAGGAGCCGGGCAACCGCCTGGGTCCCAAGGCGGTTGAGGGATTGCTCGCGGAGATGGAGCGACGTGGCATTCGCGCCCATCTCGGCCATAAAATCAGCGGCTTCGCGGCCGACAAGGTGATGACTGAGGGCGGGGACATTCCTGCTGATCTGATTCTCTTCATGCCCGGCATGACCGGCCCGGACTGGGCAGCCGACAGCGGCATGCCCCTCTCTGCCGGCGGCTTTTTTCAGTCTGATCTGCACTGCGCCGCTCCAGGCCATCCAGGTGTCTTCATCATCGGTGATGGGGGTTCCTACGCGGGAAGCCCGGACTGGCTACCCAAGCAGGGCCATACGGCGGACCTGCAGGCCGAGACCGCCGTGCATAATCTGCTCCTGCACCTGCAAGGGAAGGCCGCAGACAAGACTTTCCGCAGCGAACTGGTCTGCATCGTCGATGCCCTGGACAGCGGTATCATGGTTTATCGCAGCCCGAAACAGGCCAGCGTCTTAGCCAATCCGCTCTGGCATGCGGCCAAGGTCGCCTTTGAATGGCGCTATCTGCTGCATTATCGCTGATCGTGTCCAAGCTCAGGATCGCGGCCACAAGGTCGGCGCACAGGGGTGATCAACCCTGTTCCTCAAACGAGGATACGCTGTGCGCTCACTGTTCCTCTCCAGGCGTACCGTAATGCCGTCCCTTCCATGCGCCGCCCCGGCCACCATAATGACGGAGGGCAGAATCCAGCGTCATGAGCATATAAAGCAGGGCCGCAACCGGCAGGCTGAACGCCCAGAACGGGTTCAGCGTGTAAAGACGCAAAGTGGGCAGATAGGCCGTAAGCATCAGCAGGCAGGCCGACAGCGCGGGCAGCACCAGCCAGATATTTTCCGTCCAAAGGCCAAACAGCAGTCCCCCTGCCGGCCAGGCATAGAGAAAAATCATCCCTAACGTTGCCCCGAGCAGGCGCCAAGGGCTGAACCGCAGTTGCACGTAAGCGGAGCGAGCTACCATCCGCCATATTTCGCCAAGCCGCTGATAATCCCGCAGACTATGGCTCTCGGTTCCCAAACCCAGCCAGATCGCTCCATGGGGCTTCAGTAAAGCCGCTAACGTGCAGTCATCTATGCGTGCCCCGCGCATGGCAGCAAACCCGCCCGCCTTTTCGAGGGTCTCCCGACGCAGCAGCATACACCCCCCTGCCGCGCCAGCCAGCGCCCGGCGCGGGTTATTGACCCAGGGGAAGGGATACAGAATCTGGAAGAAGAAAACGAAGGGCGGAATCAGAAGACGCTCCCAAAAACTGCGACAGGAGAGCATTACCATCAGAGAGACCAGTGACTGATCCCGATCCTCTATCGGGGTGACGAGGCGCTGCAGGACATCCGGCCCATGCACAATATCACCGTCGGTGAACCAG
>NZ_JBYCKR010000019.1:0-7015 GCF_057473505.1 Acidithiobacillus sp. TH-A35
CCATTCATGCCTTGCGGGCGAATGAACTGCCACATCGGCATCAGCATCGCCAGCAAGAGCAGCACAATGACCACGATGAAAAAGATATTACGGCGCCCCGAAGATTTCAACAGAGGCTTGAACACCCGGATATACCCGCGCTGCAGAGCGTCCGACCGCGCCGTATGCCCGCCCTCCCCCCAGCTGCCGGCCTGTTTGGCTGCCTTGCCCCGCAGAAAGCGATAAGCCCCCCAAGGCACCACCGTATAAGCGAGCAGTACCGACGCAATCATAGCAATAGGTACAAAAATGGGGATGGGCAACATGAAGGGTCCCATCATCCCGGTCACAAAAGCCATGGGCACGAAGGCGAGAATCACCGCCAGCGTCGCTATATTTGTCGGATTACCAATCTCATTGCTGGCATTGATGATGCAGCGGGCAAAACCATCCTTGCCACAGCCATGCAGATGACGATGGATGTTTTCGATGACGACAATGCCGCCATCCACCAGCAGCCCCAGCGACAGAATGAGTGCAAACAAGGTGATCCGGTTGATGGTCTGCCCAAGCAGCCAGCCGATACCCAACACGACGCCCAAGGTGAGCGGCACTGTCAGAATAACGATGCCGGCCTCCCGCCACCCGAGGAATATCATCAGGATAACGGCGACGACCGCGACCGCGATGCTGAGATGCTCGAAAAGGGTACTGACCGCGTCGTCAGCGCGGGCGCCGTAATCACGGGTGATAGAAACGTGCACGCCCTCCGGCAGGGCCTCCCGCTCCAAACGATCCACTTTCGCCTTGATCGCGTCTGCCACTGTCACCGCATTCGCACCCGGACGCTTGGCGAGGGTGATGGTGACCGCCGACATGGTCGTACCCGCCGGTAGGCCGATTCGGTTTGCACGCCCAAGGGTATTACTGGTCGCAATGTTATTTTCCGCAGCACCCTCTTCTACCCGGGCCACGTCTTTAAGAAATATCGGTTGCCCGTCATGGCTGCCGATAATAAGGTCGCCGACGCCCCGTGCTGACCCTATCGCCCCATTGATGCGCAGAGGGACTCCCTGGTTGTTCCGCACCAGGTCGCCGCCGGGGAGAATCACATTGCTTCCCTTCAGTGCCTGCTGAATATTTTCCAGGCTGAGACCGGCACTAGAGAGCTTGGCCGGGCTCAACCAGACATTGATCGCCAGAGGGCTACCGCCAATCACCTCGGCGTTCGCCACATCCGGCACACTCTGCAACTGATCCATGAGCCGCACGCCGACCTGACGCAACGCCAAAGGCGTCAACTGGCTGGAGCTCAGGGTCAGCGACATGATCGGAACGTCATTAATGCCTATGGATTTAACCAGGGGCTGCGCCGTACCGGGGGGCATTTTGTCCATATTCCGGCTGAGCTGGTTGTAGACTTCGAGCAGGCTTTTCTCTTCGTTGGCACCGACCTGAAACTCGACGGTGACCACGCCCATATCATTGACGGCGTAACCATAGGTGTGATGGACACCGGGCAGGGATGCCATCAGGGCCTCCAACGGGCGTATCACCAGATGGTGAATTTCCTCGCTGTCAGAGCCGGGCCGCATGATGAAAATTTCGGCAGCGGGTACCACAATTTCAGGATTATACAGGCGCGGCGTGACGAGAATGGCCAAAGCCCCGAACAGGGCAATGGCCACCATGATCAGCACCGTGATCTTGGATTGGTAAAAAGACTGGGCAAGCCGCCCCGCCAGGTTTTGCCGCTGCCCTGGTTCAGCCATGAGTGACTCCGGCTGGCTCAATATGGTCGCCATTATTCACCGCAGCGAGGTTACCCACGACTACCGTCTCACCCGCACTCAGACCGGAAAGAATTTCCACCCCCTCTGGCGTGCTCTGCCCCGGCCGCACCATGCGATAGCGCGCGATGCCTTGCGCATCAACAACAAAAACACCCGGAATACCGGCCCGATCCAGCAAGGCAGACGCCGGCACCACCATCACCTGCCGCCGGGTGACCGGCACTTCTACACTGACATAGTCACCGGCCTGCAGTGTACTGTCTGCGGGCAAGCCGAGCTTGACCAGGTGTGTATGGGTCACCGCGTCCGCGGCTCCGACCAGATCCAGAACGGTTGCGGAAACGCTTTTTCCGTCGGAGATGACAGCGACTTGCTGACCGATGTGGAGACTGCGGTACAGGATCCCGCTGACACTACACTGGACTTCCAATTGGGAGGTATCCGCCAAAGCCAGAATGGGCTGGCCAGGCGATGCAAGATCCCCGTTCTGCATGAACTTGCGCGTGATAATTCCGGAGAACGGCGCCGTCACCCGGGCATAACGCAGTTGCGACTGCGCCGTGCTGATACCCCCCCGTGCCGCTGCGGCACGGGCCTGAGCCATGGCATAGGCCGATTTCACCTGATCCCACTGCTTCTCGGGAATGGCCTGCTGAGCATATAAGGCCTTGAATCGATCATAATTGGAACGGGCGTTCGTGAGCGCAGATGCGGCCTCGGCCAAGCCAGCCTGCGCCTGCTGCACCTGTCCCAGCACCTCCGTCGGATCGACCTCAAAAAGCAGTTGTCCCGCCTTTACAGCCTGTCCATCACGCACGCTCATGGCGCGAATATAGCCACTCAGACGGGAACTGAGCTGTACCTGCTGATGGGCAGTGACCGTACCCGGAACGCGGGCAAAGGCGGCCATGTTCTGGCTCCCCATCTGCATGACTGGCGCCGTGATTTTACTCGGTACTTGTAGCGCATCCGGGGGCGACTTGCTGCAGGCCGCAAGATTTGCCGTAGAGAATGCCAGAGCGGCGACTAACACGGTCCGCTTCCATGTGTTCATTGGGGGGCTCCTTCTGCGGCGGGCACATGTCCCGCACTGGCGATTTCTTGAGGATTCAGCTTGCCGATGGCCAGCAACAGCGCGCCGCGGTCTATCGCCTCCGCATAATAGGCAGAGACAAGCTCGGCACGCGCCTGATCCAGTTCTGCCTGTCCGTGCAGCAAGCCGGTCACGGTCTCTATACCATTTTCGTAACGCAGACGCACCAGACGTTGCGCCTCTTCCATCTGCTTAACCGCGAGTGCACGCATTTTGACGCGCAGCGTGGCCTCCCGGGCACTACGCCACACCTGCGCCACCTGCAAACGCAGCTTATCTTGCGCTTCCTGCAAGGCAGCCATGGCCCGTTCACGCTCAGCCTGGGCGCGGTCCATTCCGCCACCGCGTGCGAAGTCCAGCGCATTCCAGGTCACTTCTCCACCGATGGTATAAGACGGTGCCGCGTTGCCGAGAGTCCTGCCATTCCATTCCTGATTGGCCATGGCGTTAACGTGGGGGAGATAAGCGGCACGGGCGACGCTGATACCATCCTGTGCCGCCTTGACCTGGTGACGGAGGGCAACGATACCGGCGTTCTGGGCCATCGCGTCGCCCTGCAGACTGGTGAGCGGCGCCGCAGGCAGTGTGGGCTGAACGGGGCCAGCTACCGTCAGGGTCCTCCCTTCCGGCCAGCCAATAAGCGTGGCGAGATTATCCAGGGCATTGGCTTGGGCGTTCCGGGCACTTTCGACAGCCAGTTCAGCTTTTTCCAAATGCACTTCCGCAGACAGCAGATCGCTCTTTACCAGCACCCCGCGCGCCAGCAGGGAGCGGCTGGTTTTGACATAAGATGCGGCCGCCAGTTTGGCTTTATCCGCCACCTCGATACCCGTGTTAGCAGCAATGACGCCGTCATAGGCCTGCAAAATAGCGAAAGTCAGCCTCTGGCGTGCCATGACGTCACCACTCTGAGCGGCCTCCAGCATGGCCCGCGCCTGACCCAGACGTCCCCGGATTTCCCCGCCATTCCAGATCGGAATCTCCAGTTGCAGCTTGGTGCCAAAATTGTGGTAACTACCCGGTTGATCCAGCCCTGTCGGTGCTACACCCAGCGCGTCAGGGTTAAATTGTCCCGCGCCAAAATCGTTAAAGGTCGCCTGCCGCTGCGACAGCTTCATACCGAAAACGGTCAAGGCGTTGTTCGACTGGCTCGCAGAAAAAGAGGCCGCGAGCTTGGGGAGCAGGTGACCACGCGCTTCGGAGACAGCACCTTTGGCTTCTGCCTGCCTGGCATGCGCCAGTAGCATCTGCGGATTTTGCTTGAGGGCGAGATCTAGGCACTGATTAAAATCCAAGGCCGCGGCTGGCAACGAGGCACCGGAGCCCATCAGCAAGGCGATTAAAACGGATCGTGTTTTTTTGTGAGGACGAAAGGACATGTTTTTCCCCGCCGCGACAGGCGACACAAAAGCTCAAACAACAAATGCTGCCAAGCCCGCGCAGCATCACACAAGTTCATTATAGACGAGATGGTGACACCAGTTCGAACGTAGCATTGACGACTACGTCCACAGTGAGCACAAGACAATATTAGACTATTGTAATATACAATGGGCGGCCATTCAAGCCTTCTTTGCCTGAATGGCCCGAGTTCGATCCTTCTCAGTGCCCGATATTATGCCCCGGTGTTCAACGGAGGCTGCAGAAGACATCACTCATCATGGCGATCAGGCGCAGGGTACGGGGATCACCCACGCGGTAATAGACTTTGTTAGCATCCTTACGCGCCCGGAGGATGTCCTTTTCACGCAAAATGGCGAGATGCTGAGAGATGTTGCTCTGAGTGGTGCCAACAGCGGCCACGATATCCTGCACACTCATTTCTTCTGATCCCAATACGCACAAAACCTTGAGACGCAGCGGGTGCGCCATAGCTTTCAGGGAGCGGGAGGCCTGTTCAATATCCTCTTCCCGGGTTGGTAACTGATCCATAATCATGCCTCTTGGTCTATTTAAGTATCTTATTGACTTTGTTTATATTTACCGGAAATCGCAGTGCCTGCGGTCACCTTGCCTTTTTAGGTACATCCGCATAGAATCCACCACATGCGGGTGTAGTTCAATGGTAGAACCTGAGCTTCCCAAGCTCATGGCGTGGGTTCGATTCCCATCACCCGCTCCATTTAAAAACAAGGGCTTATGCTAACGCTTAGGCCCTTTTCTCTGTCCAGAGTACCGCTAAAGTACGACTTGTTCATCATCAGTGATTGAGAATAACCCCATATGCGTATTTTAGGAACCCCGCACAGCGCGTGTTTAGAACAGTGGCCGCTCCAGCGTTGCCAATAGATCATCTACCCGTTTGCGCAGCCCATCAGGCATGTGAATGGGCCGACCCCATTCTCTGGCCGTCTCTCCAGGCAATTTGTTGGTGGCATCCATGCCCAGTTTACCGCCTAGCCCGGCAACCGGCGAAGCGAAGTCGAGATAATCTATGGGCGTATTTTCGATGAGGGTAATGTCGCGCACCGGATCCATCCGGGTAGTCATCGCCCAGATCACGTCCTCCCAACGGCGCACATTGATGTCTTCATCCACCACGATGATGAATTTGGTGTACATGAACTGCCGCAAAAAGCCCCAGATACCGAACATGATTCTTTTGGCGTGCCCGGGATAACCTTTGCGGATGCTGACCACGGCCAGGCGGTAAGAACAACCCTCCGGCGGCAAATAAAAATCGACGATTTCCGGGAACTGTTTTTGCAGCAAGGGCACAAAGACTTCGTTGAGAGCCGCACCCAGTATGGCGGGCTCATCGGGCGGACGGCCGGTGTAAGTGCTGTGGTAAATGGGGTTTTCGCGGTGACTGATCACCTCTACGGTGAACACCGTAAAGCGCTCGGTCTCGTTGTAGTAGCCCGTGTGATCTCCGAAAGGCCCTTCCACCGCCATGTCATCCGGATAAATATGCCCTTCCAGCACTATCTCCGCACGCGCGGGCACCTGTAGCGGGACGCTCAGGGCGTTGGCGAGTTCAGTACGTCCGCCGCGCAGCAGCCCAGCGAACTGGTGCTCAGAAATGGTGTCGGGGATGGGAATAACCGCAGCCAGGATGGTGGCTGGATCGGCACCATAGGCTACGGCAACGGGGAATGGCGCGCCGGGGTGTACTTTCTGAAACTCTCGCAGGTCTTGAGCGCCGCCCCGGTGCGCCAGCCAGCGCATGATCACCCGGTTACGACCGATGACCTGTTGCCGGTAGATACCCATGTTGGCCCGCCGCTTGTGCGGCCCCTTGGTGATGGTCAGGCCCCAGGTCATGAGCTGTGCCGCATCTTCTGGCCAGCAGGTCTGCACCGGAAGGGCAGCGAGGTCGACCGCCTCTCCGCGCAGGACGATTTCCTGACAAGGCGGTCGACTCAGGGTGGTCGGCGCCATGTAGAGGACCTTACGCAGGGTGGGTAATTTTTCCCAGAGGTCGCGCAAGCCGCGGGGAGGGTCAGGTTCCTTGAGATAGGCCAGTAATTGACCGGTCTGCCGGAGGTCAGCAAGAGATTCGCCACCCATCCCCAGCGCCACCCGTTCCGTCGTTCCGAAGAGATTGCCCAGCACGGGCATGTCGTAGCCCGCAGGCCGGGTGAACAAAATGGCGGGGCCTGCTGCACGCAGGGTGCGATCGCAAATTTCCGTCATCTCCAACTCAGGCGAGACAGGCATGTTCAATCGGCGCAATAAATCGCGTTTTTCGAGGTCGGCCACGAAGGCCCGCAGATCACGGTAGCTCATACGCGCATTGTAAGCACAGGCACACTACTTTGTCCCGCTATCCGGGTCCTCGCGGGCGACCACGAAGGCGCTATCATCGATGGCCAGAGATGACGTCGCACGCAGATCAATAGCCTCATGGCCACTGATGTATTCGTCGGCAAGCATAGTCAGACAAGCAATTTCGTCATCGGTCACCGGCGCAAAGCCGGAAAAACCGATATCCTGCAACAACACCTGTCCACGCGCTTCTTGATCCATCCGACAGAGCACTTGAGTAAGCAGTTCCTGCTGCGGCAACAATCGCGGACCGATACAAAAAGCATGGAAAGCGAAAGCATCATCGGAACGATCAATAATGCGCAGCCGATCACGGGTCAGGCCACTCGCACCGGCATACACTTCGTCAAACAGAAAACCCACATCGGCCTGTCCCTGCAGT
>NZ_JBYCKR010000020.1:0-7063 GCF_057473505.1 Acidithiobacillus sp. TH-A35
CGCAGCAAATCCGCGCCTTGCGTCCCCTCTTTCAGTATCGCCAGGCCAGCCGAATCATAGCCGCGATACTCCAAACGCCGCAGCCCCTCCAGAATCATGGGGACCAAATCTGTTTTGCTCACCCCACCGACAATCCCGCACATATTATTGCTCTCCTGCAGTCGAAGACGATGCCGGTACTACCTGGCGCTATTTTTTCTCACGCCGTGGTCGCTGCCAATGCGGAATAGTACGCTGCGGACTGCGACTCAGCGTCAGACCACCCGCTGGAACCTCTTTGGTGATCGTGCTGCCCGCACCGATGGTCGCGCCGTCGCCAACGGTCACCGGCGCCACCAACTGGCTATCCGAGCCGATGAACACATCATTGCCGATAATGGTCCGATGCTTGTTGGCGCCATCATAATTGCAAGTAATCGTCCCCGCGCCCACATTCACCCCGGTACCGATCTCCGCATCGCCGATATAAGTCAGGTGATTGGCTTTGCTGCCTGCACCAATTTTTGAGGCCTTTACCTCGACATAGTTACCGATGTGGGCGGCTTCGCCAATCTCCGTTCCGGGGCGAATCCGCGCAAAAGGTCCAATCCGTGCCCCGGCGGCAATTCGTGCACCTTCGATGAGGCTGTAGGGCAAAATTTCCACGTCGTCGCCAATCTGTACGTCCTGCAAAACTGCACCCGCTCCCACGCGTACGCGATTACCCAGATGAACCTCGCCAACAAACAAGACGTTGGGATCCACCCAGCAGTCCTGGCCACAAGTGACCTCACCACGGATGTCTATCCGCGCCGGGTCCGCCACCCGTAATCCCTGCATCTGCAGAGCGCGCAGTTGCTGCCGCTGAAACACGCGCTCCAGATCCGCCAACTGCATGGGGTCATTTACCCCCAAGGCCTCGGTCGCATCAGCCAGTGTAAAAGGCCAGACGACATGGCCGCCCGTCCGCGCTGCCGCCACCACATCCGTCAGGTAAATCTCGCCCTGGGCATTGCGTGCAGACAGTCCCCGCAACCAGCCCGCCAGCGGCTCTACCGGCAGCACCATCATCCCAAGATTTATCTCGCAGATAGCCTGTTCGTCCGTCTGACAATCCTTGTGCTCACGGATACCCTGCACCTGACCGTCCGCATCGCGGAGAATTCGCCCGTATCCGTGGGGCTCGCTTACCGATGCGGTCGTCAGTCCAAGTGCTGACGCCGGGGTGTGTTGGAGAAATTTGCGTAGTGTCGCCGCCGTTAAGAGGGGCACATCACCGTACAACACCAATACCCGGTGCGCTCCCGTGAAACCCACTAACGCCGATTCTAACGCATCACCGGTACCGAGCTGCTGTGCCTGCGTCCACCAGCTTACCTGCGCGTCCGGGAAGGCGGCCTGCACGGCATCGCCGCCATGACCGACCACAACGTGGATACGCCGTGGCGACAATTCCGCCGCAATAGCTAGCACGTGGGCGAGCATGGGTTTTCCCCCGAGAGGTTGCAGCACCTTCGGCAAAGCAGAGCGCATGCGCGTGCCCTGCCCGGCGGCGAGTATTACGATATCCGTTAACATGATGTCTCCATGCCCCGCATTATCTGTCAGCATAAGCGCTAGACCATAAAATACACAGACCCCAGAGACAGTTTAGTCGCTGGGGTCTGTGTGATGTTACTCAACAAACATGCAAATACGTCGAGACGTTAGCGCAGCAGCCCCTGTTCCCGCAAACGTTGCACCGTCTTCAGACGGGCAATCTGCTCGAGCAATTCCGCCTGCGCCGCCGCATACTCCATCCGATCCGTCTGTCCGGCCATCCGTGCTTCAGCAGCCTGCTTGGCCGCCATGGCTTTGGCTTCGTCAATGTCCGTCGCGCGCTCCGCCGAGTCAGCCAGCACCGTTACCAGATGGGGTTGAATTTCCAGCACACCGCCGTTGACGAAGAGATACTCCGTCTCTGCACCGTGAATAATCCGCAACTCACCAGGACGCAGCCTGGTCAGCAGCGGTGCGTGGCGCGGCAGAATGCCGAGTTCACCCATCTCACCGGGGGCCACCACCATATCGGCAACCCCCGCGTAGATGCTGCCCTCCGCACTGACTACCTGCACATCTATGGTCATCGCCATGGCTTAGCCCTGCTGCAGCTTCTGGGCCTTGGCAATGGCTTCGTCGATGGTACCTACCATGTAGAAGGCCTGCTCGGGCAGATGATCATACTCACCGGCCACGATCGCCTTGAAGCCGCGGATCGTCTCCTTCAATGAGGCGTAGGTACCGGGGCTGCCGGTGAACACTTCCGCGACGAAGAAGGGCTGCGACAGGAAGCGCTGGATTTTGCGCGCCCGGGATACCAGCAGCTTGTCGTCCTCGGACAGCTCGTCCATGCCGAGAATGGCGATGATGTCCTGCAATTCCTTATAGCGCTGCAGCGTCTTCTGGCAGGAGCGGGCCACATCGTAGTGCTCCTGACCGACAATCGCCGGATCCAGCTGGCGGCTGAAGGAGTCAAGTGGATCAAGGGCGGGATAGATACCCAGCTCCGCGATCTGACGCGACAGCACCACCGTGGCGTCCAGGTGGGCAAAGGTCGTCGCCGGGGACGGATCAGTGAGGTCGTCCGCAGGCACGTAAACGGCCTGCACAGAAGTAATGGAGCCCACCTTGGTCGAGGTAATACGCTCCTGCAATTTGCCCATTTCTTCGGCCAGTGTCGGCTGATAACCCACCGCAGAAGGCATACGCCCGAGCAGCGCCGACACTTCGGTACCGGCCAGGGTGTAGCGGAAGATGTTATCGATGAACATCAGAATGTCGCGACCTTCATCACGGAAATGCTCCGCCATGGTCAGGCCGGTCAGACCGGCGCGCAGGCGATTGCCGGGCGGCTCATTCATCTGCCCGTACACGAGCGCGACCTTGTCCAACACGCCGGAATCGGTCATTTCATGGTAGAAGTCATTGCCTTCACGGGTTCGCTCACCGACGCCGGCGAACACCGAGTAACCGGTGTGCTCGATAGCGATGTTGCGGATCAGCTCCATCATGAGCACTGTCTTGCCCACACCGGCGCCACCGAAGAGGCCGACCTTACCCCCCTTGGCGAAAGGGCAGACCAGGTCGATGACCTTGATGCCGGTTTCCAGCACCTCGGTGCTCGCCGCCAACTCGTCAAATGCCGGTGCCGGACGATGTATGGCCTTGCGCTCCTCCGTCTGTACCGGACCCTTGCCGTCCACGGGGTCACCGAGGACGTCCATGATGCGGCCCAACGTGCCGTGACCCACCGGCACGCTGATGGGCGCACCGGTACGTTTCACGGCCAGACCGCGCTTCAGGCCTTCGCTGGGACCCATGGCAATACCGCGCGCCACGCCGTCACCCAACTGGGCCTGCACTTCGATGGTCAGGTTTTTGTCGCTGACCACGATAGCTTCCATAATCCCCGGGACCTGCCCGCGAGGAAAGGCCACGTCGATCACCGGCCCGATCACCTGGACGATATGGCCGACGGCGTTTTCTTTAGCAACCGCTTCGCTCATGATTTAACCCTCAAAAATTCCAAAAATGCTGTGCACAATCGTCAGACCGCCGCCGCACCGGCGCTGATCTCTGCGATTTCCTGAGTAATGGCTGCCTGGCGCGCCTTGTTGTAGGCCAACTGCAGGTCGCCCACCATGCGCTTTGCGTTATCCGAGGCGTTTTTCATGGCCACCATGCGCGCGCTCTGCTCACAAGCCAGATGCTCGATGACCGCCTGATACACCACTGATTCCACATAACGCTGCAGCAAGCGATCCAATACCGGACGGGCTTCGGGCTCGTAGATGTAATCCCACATCTCCGCGCGTGGCTCCGCGAGTACTTCAGGCTTTTCCACCGGCAGCAACTGTTCGACCGTAGCCCGCTGCAACATCGTATTCACGAAGCGGGAGGAGACTAGGTACACCACGTCGACCTCACCCTTGGCGTAAGCATCGGCCATAGCCCGGATGGGTCCGATCATGTCGGCCAGATGCGGTTTATCACCCAATCCGTTGAGCTCTGCGACCAGATGGGCGCCGTGACGCCGCAGGAAGCCCAGCCCCTTATTGCCCATGACCGCGAGATCAGAGCTGATGCCCTGCTCATGGAGATCGTGCATCTTGTGGACGACATTACGCAGCACGTTCACATTGAGCGCGCCACAGAGGCCGCGATCCGTGGTCACGACGATAAAGCCCGCCTTTTTGATGGGGCGCACCTGCATCAACGGGTGTTCGTACTCGGGATGCGCCTGCGCCAGATGTCCCAACACCTCACGAATTTTCTCCGCATAGGGACGGGCGGCGCGCATTCGCTCCTGCGCGCGCCGCATCTTGCTCGCAGCCACCATCTCCATGGCACGGGTGATCTTGCGCGTGTTTTTAACGCTCTTGATCTGCCCGCGGATTTCCTTGGCATTGGCCATGCTACTCTCCTAGTACGTCGAGCTGGACTTGAACTGCTTGACCGCCGCGTCGAGCTGCTTCTTGAAGTCATCCGTCAGCTCTTTTTTCTCTTCAAGCCCGGCCATCAGGTCCTTGTTATTGCTGTTCAGGTAAGCCAGGAGTGCCTTCTCGAAAGGCCGCACATTGGCCACTTCGACGTCATCCAGCGCACCACTGCTGGCTGCGAAGAGCGCCACGGACTGTTCGGCCACCGACATCGGCGAGAACTGGTCCTGCTTCAGCAACTCGGTGACACGCTTGCCGCGCTCGATCTGCTTGCGGGTGATTTCATCCAGATCCGAAGCAAACTGCGCGAAGGCCGCCAGTTCACGATACTGCGCGAGATCCAGACGAATGCCGCCGCCCAGCTTCTTGATGATCTTGGTCTGCGCCGCACCACCCACCCGCGATACCGACAAACCGGCGTTGATAGCCGGACGGATACCGGAGTTAAAGAGGTCGGTTTCCAGATAGATCTGGCCATCGGTGATGGAAATCACGTTGGTGGGCACGAAGGCCGAGACGTCACCCGCCTGGGTTTCGATGATGGGCAGGGCGGTCAAAGAACCGGTTTTGCCCTTCACTTCACCGTTGGTGAACTTCTCGACGAAATCGGTGTTGACGCGCGCCGCACGCTCCAGCAAACGGGAGTGCAGGTAGAACACATCACCCGGATAGGCTTCACGGCCAGGCGGACGGCGGAGCAACAAGGAAATCTGGCGATAGGCCCAGGCCTGCTTGGTAAGATCGTCATACACGATCAGGGCATTCATGCCGCGGTCGCGGAAGTATTCGCCCATGGTGCAGCCGGCGTAAGGCGCCAGATACTGCATGGCGGCGGACTCCGATGCGTTGGCGGCGATCACCGTGGTGTACTCCATTGCGCCGTATTCTTCGAGCTTGCGCACCACACCAGCGACGGTCGAAGCCTTCTGACCGACGGCGACATAGATGCACTGCACATCCTTGCCTTTCTGATTGATGATGGCATCGACGGCGACGGCGGTCTTGCCGGTCTGACGGTCGCCAATGATCAACTCGCGCTGACCACGGCCGATTGGCACCATGGCGTCAATCGCCTTGATACCCGTCTGCATGGGCTCATCAACGCTTTGACGTTCGACCACGCCGGGCGCGATTTTTTCGAGAACGTCGTATTCCTTGGTGTCGATGGGGCCTTTACCGTCGATAGGCTGGCCCAGGGCGTTCACCACGCGACCAAGCAGTGCCTTGCCGATGGGAACCTGCATGACCTTACCGGTACACTTGACGACGTCGCCCTCTTCGAGGCCGGAGAACTCGCCGAGCACTACCGCGCCGACGTTATCCTGTTCCAGGTTCATGGCCAGCGCGAAGCGGCCGCCGGGGAGCTCCAGCATTTCACCGTACATCACGTCTTCCAGACCGTGAATGCGAAGAATACCGTCACTCAAGCTGATGATGGTGCCCTGCGAGCGCGTTTCGACACGGCCTTCAAAGCCGGCGATCCGTGCGCGGATCAGTTCACTGATTTCCGATGGATTCAGTTGTTGCATACTATTTCCTCAAGACTTAGCTGCGAAGGGTTCGGGCAAGTTGCTGCACTTGTCCACGCACGGAAGCATCTATGGTGAGATCACCCGTATGAATAACTAGGCCACCAATCAAAGCGGCGTCCACCGATTCCCGGAACGCGACTTTGCGACCGGCAAAACGGCGCTCCAGCGCCGATTGCACGGTCGTCTTTTGATTGGCGTCCAGGGCGATGGCGCTGGTGACCAGAACGTCGACAATGCCTTCTGCGTGACGCAGGGCTTCACCGAAAAGCGTGCCGATCTCGGCCGTCGCGGGCCAACGATCATGGTGGATCAACAGGGTCAGAAGTGCCTCCCAAGCCTTGCTATCCACCTTCACTGGCACGGTACTGAGCAGCGCCACTTTTTCGGCCTCGGTACGCTCGGGATCATTCAGAAAAGCCTGCGCCTGCGTATCCGCGATTACTGCGGCAAGAACCTGCAGGGCATCCGCCCAAGCCTGTTCCTGGCCGCTCTCTTTCGCCAAACCATAAAGCGCCTCGGCGTAGGGGCGCGCCACCGTGATCAGATCGGCCATGGGAGTCTCCTCACAATTGGCCGACCATACGGTCGATGATGTCGCGATGGGCCTTATCGTCGATTTCCCGATGCAGGATACGCTGGGTGCCATCGACCACCAGATCCACCACCTGACCGCGCAGCACTTCACGCGCCCGGTTGGTTTCGACGTCGATTTCAGCGCGTGCACCGGCGATGATGCGGTCGGCTTCCTCACGCGCCTTACCCTGTGCCTCTTCACGCAGCTCCACACCACGACGCTCGGCGTTGGCGATAATTTCTGCCGCCTTTTCCTTGGCTTCGCGGAGCAGCTCTGTCGCACGCTTTTGCGCCAGGGCCATTTCTTCCTTACCGCGTTCCGCTGCCGCCAGACCGTCGGCAATTCTCGCGCGACGGTCGTCCATGACCTTGCGCAAAGGACCATACATATACTTGTACAACAACGCCACCAGGATGACGAAGGTGATCAACTGAATGATCAGTGTTCCATTGATACCTACCGGATTCATGACTACCTCACTTGCAAGTGGGCCGGCTCAG
>NZ_JBYCKR010000021.1:0-14728 GCF_057473505.1 Acidithiobacillus sp. TH-A35
CATATTCCGGCGGGCGCGCTGCATGCGGAGCTGGTCCTCAATCCCCAGGGCTTTCAGTTGCAACAGCCTTTCACCCTGGCCCTGCTGGGGGGCGAACTGCATTTTCGGCATCTGGCGGCACGTTGGGCGGGACCCCGGTCGGGTTTTAGCATGAGCGGCGACTTGCGAGGGGTCAGCATGGCCCAATTGACCCAGATCATGCATTGGCCGCCGTTTACCGGGACGGTATCGGCCACCATCCCGGAACTGCAGTATCACGCGGGAGACATCACCACCAGCGGCGCACTTTCCGCCCAGGTGTTCGGAGGCGAGGTGCGGGTGGGCGATCTGCATATTGAGAATTTCCTCGGTGTTTTGCCCCTGCTGCGGGCCAACATCGGGATTGCCGGGTTGCAACTGAAGCCCTTGACTGACGCCTTCCACTTTGGCTACATCAGCGGGGTGCTCAATGGTGACGTAAAAAATCTCACCCTGCTGAACTGGTCGCCGGAGGCTTTTCAGGCGCAGTTTCATACGGTTCCCGTTCATGGCGTGTCTCAGAAAATCAGCTATGCGGCGGTCCAGAGTCTTACCAGGTTGGGCGGCGGTAACGGCATCAGCGGATTTTTTCAGGGCATGTTTCTACGGATGTTTAAGACCTTTGCATACGCGCATCTGGGGATGGGTGTGCATCTCCAGGATGGTGTCGCCGAATTGTCCGGAGTGGGGACAGAGGATTCGGGTTTTGTGATCCTTCAGGGGCAAGGGCTGCCCAGGGTGGATATAGTGGGGTACAATCGCCGGGTGGACTGGGACGAGTTGCTGGCGCGTCTGAAAACCGCCATGCATAGTGGTGCCCAAGTCGGTACAGGAGAGTGAGCAAATGACAAAGCAGGGTTGGCTGAAAACGCAGGGCTGGCGCAGTGTGCTGGCACTGGGATTGCTTATGGCGCTGTCCGCTTGTGTGACTGTCAACATTTACTTTCCGGCTGCGGCGGCCCAGAAACTGGCGGATCAGGTGGTCGGTGAGGTGTATAAGGCCGCTGCCAAGGGTGCCTTGCAGGCCCCGGTTGCTCCGGCAGTATCGGCACCGGCGCCGCCTGCCCGATCCGCCGCTTCGGCTACGGATTCCCTGAGCATGGCATCCCCCTACCATGCGGCCAGCTACCTGCTGGCCATGGGCTTCTCGGCCATCAGCGGCACGGCGGAGGCTGCCGCGAACCTCGATGCTTCCAGTCCCGGGGTGCAATCGGCGCGGGCGCAGGTGGAGGCACTGGCGACGCAAATGCATCCTTACTTTGTCAGCGGCGCGGTAGGTTACACGGCCAATGGTCAGGTGACGATCCATGATGCGGCAGCCGTGTCGCTGCCGCAGCGGGCTCCGCTCAATGGGCTGGTGGCCAGTTATAATCAGGCGCTCAGCAATCTCTATCAGCAGATAGCTGATGCCAATGGTCATCCCGAGTGGGCGGGGCAAATTCAGCAGACTTTTGCCGAGGCCTGGATCGACAAAGCACCCGCAGGATACTGGTACCAGTCGCCCAGTGGTCAGTGGCAGAAGAAATAGTCACCATCTTGCAGAATATTCTGGTTTTTGACATCGAGACAGTGCCCGACGTTGCCGGTGGGCGGCGGGTGCACGACATTGCGTTGGGGGATGACGCGGGCGTGGCGGAATTGCTGCAGCACCAGCGCCGCATCGAAACCCAGGGCGCGACGGAGTTCCTGCGCCCTTATTTGCATCGGGTCGTGGCTATTTCTGCTCTTTGGTGGCAGGGCGAGCAGGTCAAGCTCAACAGTTTCGGCAAGGCGGACGATGACGAAGCCACTCTCGTCGCTGCCTTCTTTCAGTTCATCCAGCGTCATGCTCCGCAACTGGTTTCCTGGAATGGAGCGGCCTTTGACCTCCCGGTACTGCATTACCGCGCCCTGCTCCACGGTATCCCTGCGGCCCGCTACTGGGAGCAGGGACAGACCGATCAGAGTTATCGCTGGAATAATTACACCAGCCGTTACCACGAGCGCCATCTCGACCTCATGGACATCCTCTCTGCCTACCAGATGCGCAATGTCGCCCGCCTCCAGGACGTGGCACTCTTGTTGGGGCTGCCTGGCAAGCTGGGGATGAGCGGCGCGGAGGTCTGGACCCGTTATCAGGCCGGAGAGCTGGCGGGCATCCGCCACTACTGCGAAGTCGATGTGCTGAACACAGCCCTGGTCCATCTGCGTTTTGAGCTGACCCGCGGGCATCTCGACAAATCGGCTTATGATGCCTGCCAGACGCAATTGCGGTCTTACTTACAAAGCCGGGACGAGGCCCACGTCCAGGAATTTCTCACCTTGTGGCCAGAGAATCTGCATGTCGCGTCCCAAGCCCATTCATAACGCTCAGCCTGAGCAGGTGTTTATCGAAAGTCTGGATGCCGAAGGACGCGGGATTGCCCGTGTAGAGGGCAAAGTGCTTTTTGTCGATGGGGCGTTGCCCGGCGAGCGGGTCTGGGCACGGCGTACTCAGGACCACAAGAGCTTTGATCGTGCCGAGTTGCTGCAAGTGGTCAAAGCATCCTCCCTGCGGGTGTCGCCGCCTTGTCCGCACTTTGGCGTCTGCGGGGGCTGCAGCCTGCAGCATCTGGAGCCAGCGGCGCAGGTGGCTATCAAGCAAAGACAACTGGAAGATAATCTCTGGCGCATCGGCAAGGTCCGCCCCGGACGCGTCCTGCCCCCCATTCATGGCCCGAGCCTGGGCTATCGCAGCAAGGCGCGACTCTCGGTGCGGACGCCAAAAACTCGGGGCGCACTGGTCGGTTTCCGCGAACGCAACAGCAGTTATGTCGTGGATATGGGGCAATGTCTGACCCTTGACCTGCGCATCGGGCAACGCATTCTGCCCCTGCGGGCGCTGATCGGGCAGATGCAATCGCCCCAGGATTTTCCGCAGATTGAAGTGGCCGCCACGCCGGATGCTGTCGCTCTGGTGTTTCGTCACATGCGGCCGCTGGCGGAAAGCGATCTGCAGCACTTGCGTGCTTTTGGTGTGCAACACGACCTGCAGATATGGTTGCAGCCGCGCGGGCCGGAGACCCTGCATCCTTTATGGCCGGAGCAGCCGGAACCCCTTCATTACGACCTGCCGGATTATCAGTTGCGCCTGCGTTTTGATCCGCTGGTCTTCACTCAGGTCAATCAGGCGGTGAATCAGGTGATGGTGCGCCGCGCCATGGCGCTGCTGCAGCCGCAACCGGGAGAGCAGATCCTGGATCTCTTCTGCGGGCTCGGGAATTTTACCCTACCTATTGCCCGACTGGGAGCGCAGGTGCTTGGCATTGAAGGGGATGCCCGGTTGGTCGCGCTGGCCACCGAGAATGCCGCCGCCAATGGCCTGGCGGATAAAGCCCGATATGCCGTAGCCGATCTCACCCAGGCGCAGATGGAAGATTTTGCTCCGGCGGGCGCCATCGACAAAATGCTCATCGACCCGCCCCGCAGTGGCGCCATTGAAGTGCTGCGCAGTCTAACCCCCGGCGTCCGCCGCCTGGTGTATGTCTCCTGCAATCCGGCGACCCTGGCCCGTGATGCGGCGTATCTGATACACGAACGCGGCTATCATCTGCAAGCGGCTGGCGTCGTCAACATGTTTCCCCATACCGCCCATGTCGAATCCATCGCCCTCTTTGAGCGCTGAAATGCCCCCACGCTGGCTCTGGGTGGATGTCTCCGCCCAGCGGTTGCGCGAGATGAGCGGCGCTGAGCCGCGCTCGGAGTATGTCATATCCACGGCTCGTAATGGACTCGGTGAACGGCGTGACAGCGGTTGCACGCCGCGCGGATGGCATGTAGTGCGCGCGCGCATCGGTGAAGGCCTGCCCACGACGGCAATCCTGCGCGGCCGACGCTGGACCGGTGCCTGTTGCAGCCCGGAGTGGGCGGCGGGCCAGCCGCGGCAAGACTGGATTCTTGGTCGCATTCTTTGGCTCTCCGGCAGCGAAAGCGGTTTTAATCGTGGTGGCTTTCAGGATACCTTCCGCCGTTATATCTACATCCACGGCACTGCCGATGTGGATCATCTCGGCCAGCCGGTATCGGCGGGCTGTGTGCGGATGGCGCCGGATGCGGTATGCATGCTCTTTGCAGCATGTCCTGTAAACACCCCTGTTTTTATCGGCCTGCAGCCACCGCTGCGTTCCCCCGCTAGGAGGCACTGAGTGGCCTGGATCCGCTTACCCCGTTTTCGTCGCGCCGTAAACGTGTTCAACCCCAAACTCTTCGAGAACCTTTCGCTCGCGGCCTTTCTGGCCTGGGTCGGCCTGGGTTCCGATGCCCTGTCTTCCTCCGCCTATGGTCCTCCGGAAATCTACTATGCCCTGAAGGGACATGAATATCTGGCCGTTTTTCTGGCCATCGGCATCCCGCTCTCGGTGTTTATCATCTCGGCAGGTTACAAACAGGTCATTGCTCTTTTTCCCGACGGTGGGGGTGGTTATCACACCGCATCTACCCTGTTAGGGCCGAAGGCGGGTCTGGTCAGTGGCGCCGCTTTGATTGTCGATTACATTTTAACGGCGGCGATCTCGGTGGCATCGGGTACCGAGGCGCTGCTGAGTACCATGCCTTCCTCCTGGTACAGCGAGCGCATTCTCTTGGATGTCGCTGCGTTGCTATTCCTGATCTTCATCAATTTGCGCGGTATGAAGGAATCCATCAAGATTTTGTTGCCGATCTTTATGGCTTTCGTCCTGACCCACACCATACTCCTCGGTTGGGGTCTGCTGAGCCACGTGGAAGCCGTGCCGGCCATCGCCTATAACACCGTTGCGGGTGTTCGGCATGACAGCATGCAATACGGCTGGATCTTTATTGTGGCCCTGATATTGCGGGCCTTCAGCCTGGGTGGTGGTACCTATACGGGTTTGGAAGCCGTAGCCAACGGCGTGCATATCATGCGTGAGCCGCGTGTGCAGACTGGCCAGCGCACGATGACCTTGCTGGCGACGTCTCTGTCTCTGGTCGCGGGCAGTCTGATTTTTTTGTACCTGATGTACCACGTGCATGGCCAGCAGGGGCAAACCCTGAATGCCGTGCTCTACGGCGCGATTACCCAGGGGTGGACGGTGGGGGGCATCCCCTTCGGTTCGACGGCGACACTGCTTACCCTGATTAGCGAGGGCCTGCTCCTCTTCATCGCCGCCAATACGGGTATTATCACGGCGCCTATCGTCATGGCGAATATGGCCGTCGATCGTTGGTTGCCAGAACGCTTTTCCTACCTGTCGGATCGTTTTGTATCGCGCAATGGCGTGTTGCTCATTGGCTTTGCGGCTATTGCCATCCTCCTCGCGACGGGCGGACACGTCAGCATCCTGGTGGTGCTGTACAGCATCAATGTATTCATCACCTTTACCCTGACCATGGCGGGATTGAGCCGGCACTGGTTTGCCCAGCGGCATCAGGAGCCACTCTGGCGGGGCCGACTTGCCGTCAGTGTTCTGGGCTTTATGGTCACGGCATCTATTCTTGCCATCACCATTTTCGAGAAATTCGATGCGGGCGGCTGGTTCACCCTGCTGGTCACCGCGATTGTGGTGGGTCTCGGATATTTGATCTATCGCCATTACAAAAGTATCAGTAAAATCACCGCCGAACTGGACGAAACCATGCTGGATGTGGTGCCCGAACATCTGGAGTCCGGCCCCAACCTGCCCCTGGATCCGCGTGGCGCCACTGCCGTATTTTTTGTCAGCCGTTTTGACGGCCTGGGGTTGCATACCTTGCTGACGGCGCACCGTATGGTCAGTGGCTTCGTCAAGAACTATGTGTTCCTGCTGGCGGGTATTGTGGGTCAGGGTGAGTTTAAGGGTATCAAGGCCCTGGAAGACCTGAAGGTGTATGTAGAGACTGAGGCCAACCAGTATATGGCCTTTTGCCGCAACGAAGGGATGGCGGCAACCTGGTTCGCCACCTACTCCACCGACCGTATCCTGGCGATGGAGGAATTGGCTAATGTCGCTATCCGTTATTTTCCGCAGAGCATCTTCTTTGCCGGGCGGGTGATTGATACGTCTGTGCAGGGACCCTTCCACGGACTGCTGCATGATGAAGTCAGCTTTATCGTGCAGGATCGCCTGCAGCATGACGGTTTCAGTATGATGATCGTGCCCGTGCATGTGCGCGGTATTCCCAGCCAGCCACCGAGTATTGCTCTGCCGATTTCCATGCCGCCGGATATGCAGTTGGTGCAGAACGAAGAGGTGGACAAGGAAGAAGCCAAGGCCCGTGCCGCAGCCAAGGCGCAGGCCAAGGCGCAGGCCAGTACGCAGGAGTCCACCCCCCATGCCGCTACAGACTGAGCTGCAGCGCCCCACACGGGGTCCGCTGATGGTCGATATTGCCGGTCTGCAGCCCACCGCCGCAGAATGCGCGATGCTGCGCCAGCCGGCAGTGGGAGGCGTCATCCTTTTTGCCCGCAACTGTGTCGATGCCGAACAGGTGCGCGCCCTGTGCGGCGAATTGCATGCGCTGCGTTCTCCGCCGCTCCTCATCGGTATTGATCAGGAAGGGGGGCGGGTGCAGCGACTGCGTGCCGGGGTGACGCGCTTCCCACCCATGGCGACTCTGGGTCGTTTGGCGGATCGTGATGGACTGGAAAAGGCGCAGGCGGCGGCACGGGACTGGGGGCTTCTACTCGGTACAGAACTCCGGGCGCTCGGCCTGGACATGGACTTTACCCCCTGTGTAGATCTGGATCGCGGTGTTTCTGCGGTGATCGGCGACCGTGCCATCCATCGCGACCCCGAGTGGGTGGGTGTTATCGCGGTAGCGTTCTGGGAGGGTATGGTACGGACCGGTTTGCAGGGGGTCGCAAAGCATTTTCCCGGTCACGGTGCGGTAGCCACAGACTCTCATCTCGATTTACCTCTGGATGAGCGTCCGCTCAGCGCCATTCAGGAAGACCTCCAGCCCTTCGCTGCCCTGATTGCTGCGGGGATTCCGGCGATTATGCCCGCGCATTGTCTCTATCCCCAGGTAGATACTGAACGCCCTGCTGGTTTCTCGTTGCGCTGGCTGCAGGACATTCTCCGCAAAGATATGGGCTTCACTGGTGTGGTGGTCAGTGACGACCTCAGCATGGCGGGTGCGCATGGAGTCGGCGATATGGCGGCGCGGGTGGATGCGGCACTGGCGGCAGGCGCGGACTTACTGCTGATCTGTAACGATCCGGAGGGCGCGCAAATGGCAGTCACCCATTTACAGTCCAAGGATAAGCTCCCGACGGGTGACCGCCTGGAGAGACTCGGCGGCAACGCCACGACATCACCCCTGTCTGCTACAGACCGGGCGCGCTGTCTGCAGCAGATCGAGCAATTGCGGGCTCTGGCCCCCGGATGCGCTGGCTGACGCGCAGACCAAAAGGTTAACCCCTTGTTTTTCCCGCGGCGCGTATTAGAATACGCCCTCACCTTTTACTCCTTGTTCGGGCGATAGGCGCCCGGACTCCGCAGTGAACCATAAGGAGCAACTTTTGCGTCATTATGAAATTGTGTTTTTGGTCCATCCTGACCAAAGTGAGCAGGTTCCCCAGATGATTGAGCGCTATCGCGGCATGATCGAGAGCGATGGCGGGCATTTCCATCGTCTGGAAGACTGGGGTCGCCGGCAACTGGCCTACCCCATCAAGAAGGCCCACAAGGCCCATTATGTCCTGATGAACGTGGAATGCACCGGGGCCGCTTTGGCTGAGCTGGAAGACGCCTTCCGCTTCAACGATGCGGTATTGCGCCACCTGATTTTGGCCCGCGATGAAGCTGTCACCGTCCCTTCCTTCCTGGCCCGCGATGAGACGGATCGTCGTGACCGCAGTGAAGAAACCGCCGAAGGCGAGAGCGAGCCGGACCACAGCGATAATGAAGCCGTAGTAACGGCTTAATCAAGGAGATTTCAGATGGCATTTAATCGGGACAGAGATCGGGATAGTGATGGCGACAAGCGTGGCGGTGGCAGTAACTTTACCCGTCGCCGTAAGTTCTGCCGTTTCAAGGCAGAAGGCGTCAAAGAGATCGACTACAAGGACCTGAAAACCTTGCAGGCCTATGTGGGTGAGACGGGTAAAATCGTCCCCAGCCGGATTACCGGAACCAGCAATTTGTATCAGCGGCAGTTGACTACAGCGATCAAACGCGCCCGTTTTCTGGCGTTATTGCCCTACGTCGTGCGTTAAGGCACTGGCGTTCCGGTGGCGGCGCAGACAGAAGGTGGGGTCTTGCGCTGGTTTCTCAGCGGACGCTGGCAAGCCGGCATCAGTATTGCTGTACTTTTTAGTGTTGCGGGACTGGTCCCCTTTCTTGCCGGGCCGTTACTGCTCAACTGCATCGCTTTGGTGGCGCTGGTTACCCTGCAGGCCGGACGCAAGGAGAGCTTCGAGGTTCTGCTGATTGCCGGGGTCGCCTCCGCACTGTTTACACTGAACCCGTGGTATGGTGTGGCGTTTGCTTTGGTGGCCTGGCTGCCGGGGCGGCTGTTGGGGGAAGGCTTGCAGTGGGACCTGCAGTGGGGCGGGGTAGTTTGGGTGACTATCGGCTTGTCTGTTTTAACGCTGGTGCTCTCGCTTTGGGTCATACCGCAAGGGGTGGGTCCGGCCTTCTGGCAAACGCAGATGGAACATTTGCTGGCGCCAGCGCGTAAAGAGTTAAGTACGACACAGCGCCAGATATTGGGTGACATGATCCGCTTGATGCCAGGGATTCTCGCCGCCGGTATGGCGCTGCTCTGGACGCTGGCAGCGTTGCTGGCCAGTCGCTGGCGCGAACGTTTCCAGGGTATTCTGGTGCCGCAGCGGGTGTTTCGGGACTGGGTGCTGCCGGATCGGCTGATCTGGTTGCTCGTCGTGACGTTGTTGGGCATCGGCCTGCTGCATGGCAATGCGCTATGGCCGGTACAGAACCTTGCCATTTTGGTCGGCGGCCTGTATCTGCTGCAGGGCCTGAGTTTTGTGCACCTGTGGTTTGCGTCAAGGGGCTGGCCCCTGATCGCGCTGGCGGCTTTTTATATTGGACTGATCCTGCTTTCACAGTTCCTGCTGGTGGTTGCTGTGCTGGGCATTGTGGATCGTGTTTTTCACTTGCGCCAACGGCTTGTCGGCTCGCGGTCCTGATAGCGGTTTTGCAAGGAATTTTTTGGAGGGATTTGAAATGAAAGTGATTTTGCTGGAACGTATCAACAAGTTGGGGCGTCTGGGTGATGTGGTCGAAGTGCGACCGGGCTATGGGCGCAATTTTCTGGTGCCGCAGGGGAAGGCCATAGTGGCCAACCAGCGCAATCTGGAAGACTTTGCCGCGCGTAAAGCGGCTTTGGAGCATGTCGAGTCAGAGCGTTTGCAGGCGGCTCAGAAACGCGCTGCCGCGTTGGCGGAAGCCGTGGTCAAAATCGCCTTGCAGGCGGGCGAAGATGGCCGTTTGTTTGGTTCAGTGGGCTTGCATGATATCAGCGCTGCGCTGGCGGCTCTGGGTCATGAAGTGGCCCATTCGGAAATCCGCTTGGCGGATGGCCCGATCAAGCGGATAGGTGAATTCCCGGCGCGATTGCATCTGCACCCGGAAGTGGAGCTGGACGTGATGGTGTTCGTCGAGCGCGCCTGACCCCGGCGCTGGCGGGGACGGCGGAGTGTTCGAGTCTGCGGACTATGGCGGCGGGGTTAAGGCACCGCCGCACTCTATTGAGGCGGAGCAATCCGTCATCGGTGCCCTGCTGATTGATCCCGATACAGCGGATCAAGTGACCGAGGCGGTGACGGCCGAAGATTTTTATGAGCGTCGTCACCGCCAGGTTTTCCAGGCCATCAGTGCCATGTTGGGTGCCGGGCGGGCGGTAGACGCCGTCACGGTCTCCGAGTGGTTGCAAGATCACGAGCAACTTGCTGAGGTGGGCGGGGTGCAGTATCTCCTCATGCTGGCCAACGAGACACCCTCGGCGGCCAATGTGCTCGCCTATGCACGCATCGTGCGGGAGCGGGCTACCCTGCGCGATCTCATTCGGGTTGGTCGGGAAATTGCCGAGCTCGCCTATCGTCCGGAAGGGCGGGAAGCCCAGGCACTGTTGGACGAGGCGGAAAGCCGGGTCTTTCAGCTCGCCGAAGGGCAGCAGCGGGCCGGTGAAGGCTTCAAGCAACTCAAGGATGCACTCCCGGCGGTCATCGACCGGATCGAGACCATCGCCCGCGAGAAAAAAGGCGTCACGGGTCTGTCCACAGGCTTTGCCGATCTGGACGAGAAAACCTCCGGCCTGCACCCGGGCCAGCTCATCATCGTCGCCGGTCGTCCGAGTATGGGCAAAACCTCTTTCGCCATGAATATAGCTGAGCATGTCGCCTGTAATGAAGGCAAGCCGGTGGCGGTTTTCAGCATGGAAATGCCGACGGACGAGATCGTCTTGCGGGCACTCTCGTCGCGGGGGAGGGTGGACCAACACCGCTTGCGCAATGGCAGCCTGGGTAATGATGACTGGCCGCGCATCGCCCATGCCATCGGTGAACTCGGCAATGCGCCGTTGTTTGCGGACGACTCGGCGGCGCTGACGCCGACGGATTTGCGCTCGCGGGCGCGTCGGCTGAAGCGAGAGCATGGTTTGGCGCTGATTGTGGTCGACTATCTGCAACTCATGCAGGTGCCGGGGAGGGGGGACAATCGGGTCGCAGAGATTTCCGAGATCAGCCGTTCGCTCAAGGCGTTGGCCAAAGAGTTGTCTATCCCGGTGATTGCGCTCTCGCAGCTCAACCGCAGTCTGGAAAGCCGTACCGAAAAGCGTCCGCAGATGTCCGATCTGCGTGAATCCGGCGCTATTGAACAGGACGCCGATCTGATTCTCTTCCTTTACCGCGATGAGGTGTATTACAAGGACAAGGAAGAGGTGAAGGGCATTGCCGAGGTGATCATCGGTAAGCAGCGCAACGGACCCATCGGGACCGTGCGGATGAGCTTCTTCGGTGAATATACCCGCTTTGAGAATTATGCGCCGTCCGGGGATAGTTTCGGGCATTAGTTGCGTGCACCAAGCCGGATCACCAGCGCGCCGTCCATGCATTTCTTTCGCGGGATTTTTTCGCGCTTTGGGGTGTATCATTAGTCCATGACCCGCCCGATTGTTGCCGATATCTCCGCTGCCGCGCTGCGCCATAATGTAGCGGTGGTGCGCGAATATGCACCACACGCACAAATTATGGCGGCGGTGAAGGCGAATGCTTATGGGCATGCGGTGACGCTTTGCGCCCCAGTGCTGGCTGAGGCCGGAGTGGACGCCTTTGCGGTGGCCTCCCTGGAAGAGGCGGAAACACTTCATGCACTGCGTCTGGAGCGGCCGGTTTGTCTGCTCGGGGGGCCTTTTGACGCGGAGGAGGTCGCCGTTGCGGCGGCGCGGGGCTATCTGCTCGTTATCCACGAAGAACGCCAGTTGCAGTGGCTGGAGACCCATGCTGCCGATGCTACCTTGCACCTGTTTATCAAGGTGGATACGGGTATGCACCGGCTTGGTTTTACCCCGGAACGGTTACCAGCCCTGTTTGCCGCTTTGCAAAGCTATCCCCGCTGGCAGGTGCTGGGGCTGATGAGTCATCTCGCCCGCTCCGATACGCCGGACGACCCCTTCAATCGTCAACAGGCAGGTGTTTTCGCCGAGGCCATTGCGCACGTCGGCCACGCCACCGCAGGTCAGCACAGCCTCGCCAATTCGGGGGGGGTACTGGCGCTGCCCTTTACCCATCAGCACTGGGTACGCCCCGGACTCATGTTGTACGGGCTTTCGCCCTTCGCCGGGCACACTGGTAGCGAGATCGGCTTGCAACCCGTTCTGTCCTGGCGCAGTGCAGTGGTGGCCATCCGCGAGCTCGCCCCCGGTGACTGGTTGGGCTATGGTGCTGCCTGGCAGGCTCCTGCGCACTGTCGGGTGGGGGTCGTGGCGGCAGGCTACGGTGATGGCTATCCGCGTCACCTGGGTTCGGAGGCGCCGGTTACAGTGGCCGGACAGGCTACCCGGGCTTTGGCACGAGTGAGTATGGATATGCTTTTTGTAGACTTGACGACCGTGTCGGCGGAAATCGGGGCTTCCGTCGTGCTCATGGGGGCTGGCGGACCAGCCCTTGAATCCCTGGCGGCAAGACTCGATACGATCTCCTATGAATTGAGCTGTCGTATGCAGATGCGCGTTCCGCGCCAGTTGATCTCATGAGCCGCGACAAAACCCTCTTTGTCTGTCAGGAATGCGGCAGTACCAGCAACAAATGGCTGGGACGCTGCCCGGATTGTGGCGCCTGGAACAGCTTCGTCGAGCAGCGCGTGGAGAAGGTCGGGGCCAAATCCCAAACCACCTATGCCACGGCCAGTCCGCCGCAATTTCTGCATGCGGTGCCGATCACGGATGTGGGGCGCAGCACGACGGGTCTGGCAGAGCTCGACCGGGTGCTGGGCGGCGGACAGGTGCCGGGAGCCGCCATTCTCTTGGGCGGGGAACCGGGTATCGGTAAATCCACCCTCCTGCTTCAGACCGCCCATCATCTGGCCCAGGCCAGTAAGGTGCTTTATGTCACCGGGGAGGAGTCCGCGGCACAAGTCGCCTTACGCGCGCAGCGCTTGGGGCTGGGCCAGAGCTCCGTACGGGTGGTCGCCGAAAACCATCTTGAAGCGATTGAGGGTCTGCTCCAGTCAGAGCGACCCGCACTGGTGCTGGTGGATTCTATCCAGACCGTCTATACCGACACGCTGCAATCGGCCCCTGGCTCGGTAGCGCAAGTGCGGGAGTGCGCGGCCCGTCTGGTGCGTTTCGCCAAAGCTACGGGCACCACGGTCTGGCTGGTCGGACATGTGACCAAGGAAGGGGCCATCGCTGGTCCGCGCGTGCTGGAACACATGGTGGATACTGTCCTCTATTTTGAAGGGGAGGCGGGTAGTCCCTACCGGATTGTGCGTGCCATCAAAAATCGCTTTGGCGCTGCCAACGAGCTGGGCGTTTTTCAGATGCATGAAGAGGGCCTGAGCGAAGTCGCCAATCCTTCGCAGCTCTTCCTGTCGCAGCATGATCGACCCGTAGCAGGGAGCGTGGTGCTGGCGACGCAGGAGGGGACCCGCCCGCTTCTGGTGGAAGTGCAGGCTCTGGTGACGCCGAGTCCGCTGGCTAACCCCCGCAGGGTCGCCATCGGCCTGGACCCTAACCGCCTCTCCCTCCTGCTGGCCATCCTGCATCGTCACGGTGGCAGTATGTTTTTTGATCAGGATGTTTTTGTGAATATCGCAGGTGGAATCAAAGTCAACGAACCCGCCGCCGATCTGGCGGTAGCCCTGGCCCTGCTCAGCAGTTTTCGCAATAAACCCTTAGAGGGGCGCCGGGTGGTTTTTGGTGAACTCGGCCTTGCGGGAGAAGTGCGTCCGGTGGCGGCTACCGAAGCGCGGATACGTGAAGCCATCAAGCTGGGCTTCACGGGCGCTATTCTCCCGCGTGGCGAAAAGATTTTGAGCGCCTCTGCTTTTAAGCTGTGTCCGGCCGCCCGTCTTGGCGACGCGATAGAGGCGGCTTTCGACGGAGAGTAAGCCCCTGCGCGTCTGCTGCACTATAGCCGTCGGCCGGATAGCTTGCAATATCTTTTCGGAGCGGTTAGGGTGGCTTGGGAGTGCGCATGAGAAATCACATAATTTACTGATATGTGAAGCTATTCTTGCATTTTTTCTGATAGTCTGAGAGGAGAGTTATTATGCAACAGTCTACCATTTACTCTGCTGCACAGGGCGTATTTCATTCATCCAGGTGTGGATTTGCAGGGACCGCTCTGTTTGCTTTGGGTCTGTTTGGTCTGGGGACCAGTATGGCGTTCGCCTCTGGTATGGAGACATCGGCGCCAGGATTGGTGCGCACTGCAATGACTGCGGGTGCCGTGGCAAGCCCTGCTGAGATAAAGAATTTTGCGGCTGCGGTTCGGGGGATCAAGCCACTTAACGAACAGGTCCACAGCGCCCTGAGTCAGAAGAATATCACCGCCACCAAGCGGGAAGAGTTGAAAAAATCCTACATGACCAGAGTAAACAGTATCCTTGCCAGTAATCATCTGACAGCGGAGCAGTACTCCAGCCTGCTCAAGCAGACGCAGAGCGATCCGGCATTTGCCAAACAGGTTGAAGCGGCTATGCAGTAAAGCGCCATTCCACCCATGCCCAAACTCAATTTACCCCATCCTGATTATTCTGCTCGCCGCAGTCATCTGATGCAGAAAATGCACACCGCCGGTGTCGCGATTATACCCACCGCCACACCCAAGAGCCGTAACAGCGACGTGCAGTATCCGTTTCGTGGTGACAGCGACTTCTTGTACCTGACCGGCTTCGTGGAGCCTGAGGCCGTGCTGGTACTGGTTCCTGGGCGCGCTGATGGGGAGCAGATCCTGTTCTGTCGTCCGCGTGACCCGGAGCGGGAAACCTGGGATGGGCGTCGTGCTGGGCTGGAGGGTGCTCAAGAGCAATGTCAGGTGGATCGTTGCCTCTCGATTCATGACCTGAATGATGTCCTTCCACAACTGCTGGAAAATCGGGAACTACTGTTTTATCCCATGGGTCAGTCCACGGATTTCGACGCGCGGGTAATGCACTGGCGTAATGTCGCCAAGAGCAAGATTCGCCAGGGTGTGCGCTACCCGCTGGAAGTGGTCGATGTTGCTGATCTGATCCATGAGATGCGGCTGTTTAAGGATCCTGAAGAGATCAAAATTCTGCGGGCGGCGGTG
>NZ_JBYCKR010000022.1:0-2940 GCF_057473505.1 Acidithiobacillus sp. TH-A35
CCATGTGGGCGACGTTGCCAATATCAATCAGGACCTCTTTCCCCTGATCGGCAACGAGGAGTACTGGGTTGAGGCCAACTACAAGGAAACCGACCTCGACCGCGTGCGCCCGGGCCAGAGTGCAGAAGTCACCATTGATATGTACCCCAATCATGGCTTCAAAGGAAAGGTAGTGAGCCTAAGTGGAGGTGCTGGCAACGCCTTCTCTCTGCTGCCCCCGGAAAATGCTACGGGTAACTGGGTCAAGGTGACGCAGCGGGTACCGGTGCGTGTTCTCATCTCCAACCCGGATCCCAAGTTCCCGCTACGGATCGGTACCAGTGCGTCGGTCACGGTGGATACGGGTGGAGCGCCGGGTTGGGTCAAGGCGCTGCAGCCTATCCTCTGAAATCAGACGCCAGTCGGTCCTGCCCGTAGCGCCAGGGTTAACGGCGGCGGGGTGCCAGAGGATGATGACGCCCCCCCCCCAATGGGGGCGGCGAGATATTCACCGGCGCACAGGCGACTCAAGTTCATCGCGTGTCAGAAATCAATGTGCCGACGCCCGCGTCGGTAAAGATTTCCAGCAATAACGCATGAGGTACCCGACCATCAATGATATGCGCGGCGTGTACCCCGGCGGCCACGGCATCCAGGCAGCACTGAATCTTGGGTAACATGCCGCCATAAATACGGCCATCGGCAACCATCCGATCCACCTCGGCAGCCTCCAGACGCGTGCGCAACTGGCCGTCCTGATCCAGCACTCCGGCGACATTGGTCATCAGAATTAGCTTCTCAGCATTCAGCGTCGCGGCGAGAGCGCCGGCCACCAAGTCGGCATTGATATTGTAGGATTCGCCCAGGGAACCCACCCCGATCGGCGCCACCACCGGAATGAAATCGCCCTGATCCAGCAGGCGGATAATATCCGGGTCCACCCGGGCGACCTCGCCCACCAGACCGAGATCAACGCCATCCCGGCGCAAAGGACGGGCGCGCAGCAATCCGCCATCCTTTCCCGTCAGCCCCACCGCGCGGCCGCCCGCCCGGTTGATGGCTTGCACAATCTCCTTGTTGACGCGCCCGCCAAGGACCATTTCCACCACTTCCATGGTCGCCGCATCGGTCACTCGCATGCCATCCACAAAATGGGTCTGCACCCCGAGTCGTTCCAGCAGGGCACCGATCTGCGGTCCGCCACCATGCACCACCACCGGATTCATGCCCACCTGTTTCATCAGGGTCACATCGTAAGCAAACTGCTCTTGAAGATAGGCTTCGGTCATGGCATTGCCACCGTATTTGATAACGATGGTACGACCATGGAAACGCTGCATGTAAGGTAATGCCTCTACCAATATATGCGCCTGCAGGTGGGAATCATTGTGCATAGAGCTCATCACGTACTCGCCGTATCTATCGAAGACTCAGAAATCAGCCCGCGCAAAAGAATCTCCACAATTCCGGCGTCATAACCTGCGGGATCGTCGGCAAAGGTAATAGGCGGATAATGTCGCAGGATATCCCGGGACTGGAAAAAGAAAACATTCGCGCCCAACAACAGGGTTGCCACCAGGGCCGGGTCAAAATCCACCCGCAGTTCGCCCCGGGACTGGCCGGCTTCGAGCACTGCGACCAGTGCAGAAAATACATCAGCAAAGCCCTGTTCAGCAAACTCTTGCGCTCTGGGCGCGCCTTTTTCGAGAATTTCCCGCCATACCAAACGCACCAATTCCGGTCGGTCTAACAGTGCCTGGAGATGGCAGCGCGCAAAATGCCGAAGCACGTCCACCACGGCTCCGTGGGCGTCGACCGCATCATTGAGCAATTTCCTCAAACTTTGGCTGGCCGCACGCAATACCGCAAGATAGAGCGCATCCTTATTGGGAAAATAATGATAGATATTGGCTTTGCTGATACCCGCCTGCAACGCGATGGCGTTCATGGAGACGGCATCAAACGCTTTATCGGAGAAGAGCTTTTCGGCGGCCGCCAAAATCCGCTGTCGTCCCTCACCTTCGATTGCCAGTGGCAAATCCCCCACGATCCTCCCCTCCGCCCCCAACATATGACAGTCGCCCTTGCACAGTGCCCGACCAATCGGTCAATATCGGAGCAGTGTAGCACCACCCATGGCGATTGTCCCCCTGCGACAAGGGTGGATAGTTATCCACCAACCGCCCGCAATTTGCTATTCTAGGCGCCAAAGATTTTGGCAAAGGAACCACGCATGTTTACCCATACTCCCAGCCAGGGAGATCTGTCTTTTTCTTTGTTGTTGCGAGCGCTTCGCGGCATCACCTTATGGCAGCCTATACTGGTGTACGTCATCGCCGTTTTCCTGGGCATGACCGGCTTGGAACTCTTCGCGCAATGGCCTGGCGGATGGGCAGGTGCCGCCATTGGGGTGATCATTCTACTGATCAGTTTTGGTGTCGGCTACCTGGGCGCTGGCGGTGTACTACTGCACGAGGCGCGCGGCGATCCACTGCCGGAAATAGCTAAAAGTCTCCGCTTTGGCATACGGGCCCTGCCGCGCCTGCTGGGGCTGCTGATTATTGAAAGTCTCTTGCTTTTGGGCATTTTTGTCGTAGAAGCATTGGGGTTTTTCGCTTGCAAGATACCGGGGATTGGCGCGATGCTCTTTGTGCCGCTATTCCCTGCCATCATGTTGGTAAACGCCATTGTTTTTGTCCTCGCCGTTATTGTCTTCAATCTCTCCGGACCCGCATTGTGGCACGGCGAAAGCGTAGGCAACTCACTCCGTCATACCATCTCCATCGCCCGCAATAAACCAGGTTCTATTCTGCTGATGATGTTGCTGCTCGCCGCGTTGGCAACGGGCATGGGAATTATCATTGCGGTGATTCTCTATACCGGGTATAGCATGACACTAACGGCCGCCACCCCCGTGCTGGCTGATGAAATCAGCCGCAGTGCAGACATGTTCTGGCAAAT
>NZ_JBYCKR010000023.1:0-4123 GCF_057473505.1 Acidithiobacillus sp. TH-A35
GAACTTGTTGACTTCAGCCTGATCCATATTCATGCGTCATTATCCTTTTCACGAATGCGCTGTGCCCAGTTCCGGGCGCGTGCAAACACATCCTGCGTGTCCCAATCCACGGCTCGTCCTTCGACAATACGCGGATTACCGTTTACCCAGACATGGCTGACCTGATCGCGGCCGGCACAATACACCACCTGCGAGACCGGATCATAGACCGGGAAAGTGGCCGGATGATCCAGATCAATGGCTATACAGTCGGCGGCCTTGCCGAGTTCCAGGCTACCCGTTTCTGCGCCCCAGCCGATGGCCTCCGCACCGCCCAGGGTTGCGGCCTCCAGGGCCTCCCAGGCGGGGAAGGCGGTGGGATCCCCACTCACGCCTTTCGCCAGCAAGGCGGCGGTGCGCAATTCACCCAGCATGTCGAGGTCATTGTTACTGGCCGCGCCATCTGTCCCGATAGCCAAACCGATGCCCTGTTGACGCAGGACAGCTATCGGCGCCATCCCCGAAGCGAGCTTCAGGTTGGATTCGGGGCAGTGGGCAACGCGTAGTCCCGAGTCGCAGCAAATTGCCAAATCCTCGTCATTCAACTGGGTCATGTGTACGGCGAGAAAGTGCTGGTCCAATAATCCCAGTCTGGCCAAGCGCGCCAGTGGGCGCATGCCATCACGATCAGTGGCCTCCTGCACCTCGTAAGCGGTTTCGTGGACGTGCATGTGCACCGGCAGGTCTTCCACTTTGGCCAGGTCGCGCGCCCCGCGCAAGCCCGCATCACCGACAGTGTAAGGCGCATGGGGGGCAATACTCTGGCGAATGAGAGGCATCTGGCGCAGGCGCGGCAATAAGTCCGCTGCCGCCTGCAGGCAGGCATCGGCATTGGCCGCATAGGCGGTGGGGAAATCAATGATGACGTGCCCGATGGTGGCCCGCATGCCCATGCGCTGGGCAACCTCCGCCGCGGCTTCAGGGAAAAAGTACATGTCATTGAAGGAGGTGGTGCCACCGCGCAGCATCTCCACGACAGCCAGTTCCGTGCCCATGGCCACAAATTCCGGGCTGACAAAACGGCCTTCTACGGGCCATATATGTTCATTCAGCCAAGTCATCAGCGGCAGGTCATCCGCGAGTCCGCGCATCAGAGTCATGGCCGCATGGGTATGGGCGTTGACCAGGCCGGGCATCAGAACATGGTGGTCGAGCTGCGTAGTGTGTGCTGCTGTGTAGCGCGCGCGGATTTCTTCGGCCGGGCCGATAGCGAGGATATGTCCGTCATGCACCGCCAGGGCGTGATCTTGGAGTACGCTACGCGGTCGAATCGGCACGATCCAGCGCGCATGAATAATCAGATCGACAGATTGCATTCCCGATTTTTCTAACGCCACACCGGACTCCATCCTTTCTGGAAAGGGAAGGCGCCATATTAGCACAAGGGCAGCGGCGTCCGACAAATGTCGCGGCGCCCGTGATATGGCCCCGGATCAGCCGTTGATAACCCGCTTGATCGCTTCGGCGTAGGCCCAGACTGTTGCCGAGTAATAAGTGCTCGGGTTGTAGCCCATGATGGCGTAGAAATTCGGGTAGGCGATGAACAGTGTCGGGCCACGCTCTGTCTGCAAGCGCAGCAGGCCCACTGGCGTTGATCCTGGGAGCCTCGAAGCCTTATCCGGCTGAATGCCGGCAGCGCGCAGTTGCGCAAGCGGGTGCTTGCCTTGTAGAAATGGCGCCACGTCAGCGCCCTGATCGCCGGATACCCGGCCCAGCACCGGCTGTCCCGGCTGCCAGCCATGGCCGCGGAAGAAGTTGGCGGTGGAAGCCAACACGTCGGCAGGCGACTGCCACAGGTTGGGCATGGGTCCGCCCGGCGGGTCATTCCAGGTGACGCCGTAGCGCAGGTAACTGCTGGCCAGGAACTGGGACATGCCCATGGCGCCGGCCTGTGAACCCTGGAGTGTTTTTGGGGAAACGCCTAAACGCTGCGCCAGCTTCAGGGTCTCCGCTGTCTGATGCAGGAAAAACCGCCGCCGGCCAGGTAACGCCAATGCCAGGCTCAAGTTGCTGCTGAGCACTGAAAATCCGCCCTGAAAGGAACCGAAGCCCGTTTCAATATTGAGAATGCCCATCAAAATCGGTCCAGGAACGCCATATTTCTGACTGACCGCTTGCAGGAGCGCGGCATGATCCCGCCAGAATTGCACGCCTTGACTCAGACGGTTCTGACGCAGGAAACGATTCCGGTAGCGCCACCAGGGATAAGGCGGCGCAGGTGTTGCAGAAGGGGGCGGGGGCGTCATCAGTGCCACTGCGCGGGCGTTGAAACTGGCGTCTTGCAGGGTGGGGATCACATAGCTGGCGGGCAGGCCATCCTGTTCCTGCAGGTGGCAGGCGATTTCCTGCATCCGCTCCTGATATTGCTGGGGAAAATTGGGGAACGCCACATTGCTGATGCAGGTATTGCTGGTCTCTGGCATGACCGCAGTGCTGGGTTGCTCCGGAATGGGTACCGCGGGCAACGGCACCGCAGGCAAGGGCAGCGGGGCGGGTGTGGCGATTGCCGGTGCGGTCGCTTGATTCACCGTGCCGACATTGGTCGCGCATGCCGATAGAACTGCGGTTACCACAGTGGCCAATATGGTCTTCGGAAATAACGCCCAGTTTTTATGCATTTAGTTGTCCCGCATCGCCAGCAACTCGGTAGGCATCGGACGTCGCACGCCATCCAGCCGCTCCGCCCAGTAGGGAATCTGCAGGCTCTGCACAGCGACACCTTGCTGCCGGTTCAAGGCGCTGACGAACTGATTGCCGCCGATATAGATGCCCACATGGGAAAAGGGCTGACCCATGGTGTTGAAAAACACCAGGTCGCCGGGGCGAATGCGGTTGAGGCTTACCGCTGGCAGCGCTTCGGCTTGGGCAAAAGAGGTCCTCGGGATCGTTACCCCGGCGCGACCTAATACATATTGAATGAACCCGCTGCAGTCGAACCCTGTCCGGGGACTTTCTCCACCCCATTGATATGGCTTGCCAATTTCTGCAATGGTATGGACGAGCACGGCATCCAGCGTGGTGGCTTCGGCGCGGCTGTCGTAAGCGGACGAGGCGTTATCGTGAGATAGGTTTGCCGGTGGATATGCTGAGTGCGGCGTCATGGAGGCGCAGCCGCTGAGGGTCAGAGTCAATAACAGGAGGAGTCCACCCCCATGTTTGATTGGACCGACAGGGAACATAATGCTTTGCCTTCGCATCGGCGTCTTCCTCGTTCTTTTTTCTCTAAAAAAGTAGATAGCCGAAATGTCGTCATTTGGCAAGGGGGAGTGCTCTGTGGCGCAGAGAAAAGCGGGCGCCTGGTTCTTGAAGCGCGCTGCACGGAAGGCTAGGATACGCGCACTTTTCCCCGGTAGCTCAGTCGGTAGAGCGGGTGACTGTTAATCACTAGGTCGGCAGTTCGAGCCTGTCCCGGGGAGCCAAAAGAATCAGGCACTTAGCGCAACTTGCTAGGTGCCTTTATTTTTCCGGGCTAACGCGGGGCTAACCTCAGAAGGAAAAACGGGTTAGGCGGGGAGTGAACCGCCTGTCATGGATCCCTATTTGATCCACCTCTCCACGATGCTATCAATTAGGCGCTGCGACTGCTCGAAGTCCAGGCCAGCCATCGCCGTGTCATACTGGCGCAAGGCGGCCCGTAGCAGGCGTATATCTTCGCGCCCTTTGCGTACCCCCTCATCCTTCCGATTGGCGGCGCTTGTGGCCTTGCCCTGGTCGGTTTTGGGTCCGGTGCTCTGTTCCCACGGTCGCCATTGCCGGATCATCTCTGCCTGCCTTGCCCTGCGCTCCAGTGTCCATCCGTTCGATTTGCTCATGCGTTACCCCCAAAAGTTCGTTGTGTGGATTGTGGCCTTCCTGAGCGGGCGCGGGCTGGCCTTGGATCAGCGTCTGAGTGCGGGCGTCAACCGATTGCTGCTTGATGAAAGTGGGAGTGTTGGGATTGACCAGTTCACCCAGCACGCGGGCCGTGGCGGCGGTTTGTTGTGCCGCACGCAGCGCCAGCCCGGCATGAGCCTTGTATTGCTCAAGCGTCGTGGATCCCTCGGCATGGCGCACCATCCGAGAGAAAAGCGCGTCCAAGGTGTGC
>NZ_JBYCKR010000024.1:0-3264 GCF_057473505.1 Acidithiobacillus sp. TH-A35
ATGTTCGACGACTCCTTTCATCGTAGTCACGCTCCTTTTAAATGCGACATTGGGTCAGAAAAGCGTTATTCCATTCCTATATATTAATAAACAATGAGCTAGGATCGCACGGATGTCTTTTGAGCAATAACGTTCACAATTCTCATTTACGTATAAACACCCAGTTTCTGTCGTATGGCAATCTTCGCGGTCCCAAGCTTCCCCTGCCCTAAAGCTTGGGGGTAAGATGAAAAGATCGTTCCATCACCTGCGGGAAAACACCTCATGAGCCAAGCCCCCCACTCCACCCTCGATACCAGCGCCCTGACCCAGATCGTTGACGACATGCTCAACCTTGCCCACGAGCAAGGTGCCAGTGCGGCAGAGGCTTCCGCCAGCACCGGCAAAGGCTTGTCGGTAACCGTGCGCTTAGGGGAAGTGGAGTCCATCGAATACCACCAGGACAAGGGGCTGGGGGTCACGGTCTATCTGGGTCAGTCCAAAGGCAGCGCCTCCACCTCGGACTTTTCCCGCAAGGCTTTGTCAGAAACCGTTTCAGCGGCGCTCACCATTGCCCGGCATACGGCGGCAGACCCTTTTGCCGGGCTTGCCGATCCCGAACTGCTCGCCAAGGACTTCCCGGATCTGGACCTTTATCATCCCTGGTCCATAGATGCTGACACCGCCGCTGATCTGGCACGTCGTTGCGAGGCGGCCGCCCGTGACAGCGATCCGCGCATTCACAACTCCGAAGGCGGCAGCCTCGGCACCGGCGAGGGCACGTCGATCTATGGCAATAGCCTGGGTTTCATGGGCAGCAGCCGTTCGTCGCGACACAGCCTGTCCTGCTCGGTGATTGCCGAAGACAGCAAAGGGGGCATGCAACGGGACTACTGGTACGATGTGGCCCGTGCCGCTGACGCCCTGGCGACACCGGAGGCTATCGGTAAGATAGCCGCTCAACGCGCCCTGCGCCGTCTGGATGCCCGCAAGGTGGCCACCACCAAGGCCCCGGTGCTTTTTGAAAACCAAGTCGCGTCCAGCCTTATCGGCCACCTCGCCAGCGCCATCAGCGGCGGCAGCCTGTATCGCAAAAGCTCCTTTCTGGTGGACAGTCTTGGCAAACAGATATTCCCGGAACACATTCGCATTTATGAAGAACCTTTACGGCGGCTCGGGTTGGGTAGCTGCAGTTTCGATGGCGAGGGGGTCGCCACCCGCAACCGCAACATCATCTCCGGGGGCGTACTGGAAGGCTACATCCTCGACAGTTACAGCGCCCGCAAATTAAACATGAAGACCACGGGTAATGCCGGCGGCGCCCACAATCTCACCTTGCAGCCGGGCAAGGCATCTCTGGATGAACTGCTCCGCCAGATGGGGCGCGGCCTGCTGGTTACCGAGCTCATCGGCTTCGGCATCAACATGGTAACCGGCGACTACTCACGGGGCGCGGCGGGCTTCTGGGTAGAGCACGGGGAGATTCAGTACCCCGTCGAAGAGATCACCATCGCCGGGACCTTGCAGGGCATGTTCCAGGGCATGTGCGCCGTGGGCAATGACTTGCTCATTCACGGCAACACCGGCTGCCCCTCCATCCTCATCGACGAGATGATGATTGCCGGCGACTGAGGACAACGGCCACCAGCAGAAGAACCGAACTCAACAGCAGATAGGGGAGACTGCCCCAGCGTCCGAAGGGTGTTTCTCCGGTCATCGGCTGTATGGCCCCGTTCAGGGTGCCCACCACAAACTGGGGCAATTGCGAAACCACCCGTCCATGCGGTGAGATCAGGGCGGTAATGCCCGTATTGGTCGCGCGAACATCGGGCTTCTGCTCCTGCAGGGACTGCATGGCCGCCATCTGCAGACTCTGTGCGGCGGCGATGCTGTGGCCGTACCAGGCATAATCACTGATATTCAAAAGAAAGGTGGCCCCCTCCTCCACGCCCTTGCGCACATCCCGGGAAAAGGACTCTTCATAGCAGATGGTTATACCGGCTTTCTGCCCATCTACAGGCAGGGCATAAGGCCCACGCCCGGAAGAGAAACTTCCCAGTCCCGGTAAAAAATGATGCACCAGCGGCCCGAACAGGCTGGGCATAGGGATGTACTCCCCAAAGGGCACCAGATGCTCTTTCTGATACCAGCGCAAGGGTGCCTTCCCGTCGATTTCCATGGCCGCATTGTAATATTTGTGGCCAACCTCCTCGGGAATACCGATGAGCAGGATTTTATGGTGCATCGCTGACCACTGCTGCAACTGCTCAATCAGACCGGGCAGCTCCGTCTGAAAAATGGGGAAAGCGGTCTCCGGCAGGACGATCAACTGGGTATCGGGCGGTGTCTGTAAAATCAGGTTTACGTAGTGATGCAGGATGGCACTGACTTTGCCAGCATTCCACTTCTCAGTGATGGGAATATTACCCTGCAGCAAAGTCACCCGCAGCAGTTTGCCTGCGGGATGGGTGAAGGGCACCGAAGCCGCCGCCATGGCCACACCGAACATCACGAGGAGCGAGGCGACACCCCCCATCAGTACATGACGGGACTGCCGCCGCTGCAGCATATAGACCAGGATGGCCGCCACCCCGGCGGTCGCCAGCCCTACTCCGTACTGCCCCAGCCAGGGCGCAAAGCCGCCGAGGGAGGCATGGGTCTGGGTATATCCCGTCGCCAGCCAGGGGAAGCCTGTGAAGAGATGTGCCCGCACCCATTCCCCAAAAATCCACAATACCGGCAGGGCCAACAACCGGGCGTTCCCGACAAAAAAGCGGCCGACCAGCCATAAGGCCAGCGCCGCGTAGACGGCGCAACAAGCAGCCAGCAAAGCGACGGCAGCGCCCGCCAATGCCCAGTCCATATTGGCAAAATTATGCAGGGTAATGGCAATCCAGCTCGTTCCCGCCGCAAAGGCCGCAAAACCGAAAACGGCGCCCAGAGCGGCCGCATGGCGCGGGCGCTCCTCTGTGGTCGCCAGCCAAAACAGGCCAAAAAGCAGGACGATGGCCAGCGGCCACAACGCAAAGGGCGCAAAGGCCAAAGGCCAGGCCGCACCCAAAATTAATGCGGCCAGAAGCCGCACGGGAAAGGATGTATTTTTCAGCGCATCACCCTTCATGCGCTACCCTGAGACGCCGTTTCCGGCAGGGATGCACTGCGCGGCGGCGTCACCCGCAAAATCTGCACCCGTTTACGATCCGCCCGCAATACTTCCAGCCGCAAATCCCCCTCCTCCACGACTTCACCCATACGCGGCACATGCCCCAAGCGCGCCGCCACCCA
>NZ_JBYCKR010000025.1:0-4561 GCF_057473505.1 Acidithiobacillus sp. TH-A35
ACACAGGCGGCAAGGAAATCTGGGGTGGAGGGCGATAGCCGCTGACGGCGCCCGATGGAGAAGAGCATGCAAGAGATCAAGTGGAAGTATGGTAGCCCGGTGAGCGACGAGGTCGTTCGCGCGGTCGAGTCGCAGCTTGGTGTCGTTTTCCCGTCGGACTACCGGACCGTGGTCGCAGAGCACAACGGCGGTCGTCCGAAGCCGAACGCAGTCGAGATCCCAGGCCGACGCGAAGTCGTGGTGGAGCGACTGGTCCGGCTTAATGCAGGCGATGGAGAAGACGTCCCTAGCGCCGCCGCAGTACTGAAAGATCGGGGCCGAGGACAGCTTGTGCCATTCGCCAGTGATCCGTTCGGCAACCTCTTTTGCTTCCAATTTGATCGGAAGGCTCCAAGTGCGGTCGTCTTCTGGGAACACGAGAGCGGCAGCGTCAGCACAATCTGCCAGACTTTCGCCGATCTGCTCGCATTGCTGCACCCGCCTCGTCGCTGACCTTCACCGCGAGCATCGCAGACTCAAAAAAAATCACCGTTCGCTGCTGCCCTGATCCTCCAGGCAGCAGCGAACGGCAAGATCCCCTCACGCGCCATCCCGAGATCGCTCCCCTGTGCCCTCAGCAAGATGCACAGCGGTACTCTTTCTCACGCGCGCCTGCAATTTCTCCGCAAGCGTTGCAGCGGGTGAGGCCGCCTCGTCATCCAAGGGACCTTCGCCTACAGAGATGCCGTCAGAGATCGGCGTCTCTGTGACGTCCGCCGGGTAAAACTCATCCACCACCGCCGATCCGTCCTCTTCCGAGTCCTCAAACGCTCCCGCCGCCAGTCCTTGGCGTGCGGCCCCATCCAGCGCATGCTGATCCAGGCCCGCCTCAAGTTGCGCGGCTCGCAGCTGCCTTGCCTGCGCCACCGCCTCCTCCAAGGTCATGCCGCTGCGCACCGTCAGATCGACATAGAAGATCGGCGCCCGATGCGATTGCGTGGTCGACTTGCCCCGCAACCGCAACTCCAGCGGCAGGCAGGCCAATACCCCGCCTGAGACCGCCGCGAAGTACTGCAGCCGAGTCGCCAGGGTGCGGATGCTGTTGAACCCCGTGGTGCGAAACACAAAGCTCCCCAGCACATCCTCCTCCCCCACGCGCACATTGAGTCGCCCATACGGCTTGCAGCCACCCTTGGCCCCCACCTCGCAGCCCTCCGGCGACGGGCAGGGCAGCGAGGCCATGCCATTCATCGTCACCCGCCGACAGGTCTCCCCATTGCCCACGCACACCGGGCGTCCGGTCTGCCGATCAAACAGCGTGAAGTGGGCCCGCAGGTTCAAGTCCGGATCGTCGAACAACACCGTCACCGGAATGGCCCGCAGCTTCGCGCCGCTGGTGCCGCGCAGCGCCTCGTCCAGCGGATGCGCAACCCAGCCCGACTTCGCCTGCACCTGCGTCGTCAGCGTGAACTCATCATCCTTCTCCGGCACCCGCTTGCCGTTCTTCTCCACCACCCGACCGATGGTGATCCGCCCCACCACCGGGGGCGTCAATGCCAGTCCCTTGAGCATCGTCATTCCTTTCCTTGTTGCACCACGAAGCGCCGGGCTCCTGGCCGCGAGACCATGAACTGCGCTACTAACTCGGGATGCGCTTGGCGCAAAGCCGCCAGATCGACCGAGACACTGGCCTTGGCCTGCTTCCAGCTGATCTCACCCGTGTCGAACACCGCCCGCGTGGCCTCACCCATGCGCTGCTGAATCGCCTGCCGCAGGACGGCCTCCTGCGCGTCCTGCTGCGCCAGCGCGTGACGAATGGCCTGCAAGTCGGAGAACGTGGCGTTCATCTCCACATCTCCGGCAAAGTCCAGACACTGCCCGCTGTCTTGCGGATACAGCGCCCGCAGTGCCCTGTCAGCAGAATCCGATCCATCTGCCGCCGGTGCGGTGTCGCTTTCCACCGCGTCCCAGAATGCTCGCTCCAGGGTGATGAGCTGCGCGATCATCGTCTCGTTGCGTTCGATGCGATGAATCTGCAACGTCTGGCCACCCAGCAACACCGCCACATCGGCGGCCTGCTTGCCCGTTACCGCCAGCTGGTGCATCACCTGCAGTTGCACATACTCCGGCACCCCATCGCGCCAGAGCCTGGCGCCCTGGATGCCTGCCGTCTTGCACTCCAGAATCTGCACATCGGGTGCTCCGATGACCTCCCGGTCGATGTTCGCCAGCATCCAGGGATGCTCCGGATGCTGCAACACCGCGTTCACCCGCCGGACCCGGTGGCCGGTGCGCCTGCAGTAATGCGCCGCCACGATCGGCTCCAGCAACGAGCCCCAATACATCGGGCTGGTTTCATCCTTCGGGTCCACCTTGGGCAGGCCGCCGTCGCGCCCGGTTTTCAGCATCCACAACTCCAGCGCAGATTGATACGGATTCAGCCCGACCGCTGCGGCCGCATCCGAACTGCCGATCCCCTTCTTGCGGACCTCCAGCCAGTCCTCGCGGTCCAGGCCAGTGGTCTTCACCAGTTTGAGCGCACCCCGACGCGATGCGCGTGGCGTTTGCATTGCAATTCCCATGATCGTTCTCCCAAAAGAAAGCGCCCCCTCGGGGGCGCAGAGTGATTGGCACGTCGGCCACCTCAGGACACCAACTGCAGTGCCTGATCCAGCGCGCGTTGCTTGATCGCCGCGCCTGGCCCGAACCAGGCACTGTCGAGCCGGTACTCCGCATTGCGCGCCCGGCGCTCGTGATCGACGTATTCCGTCACGGCATTGAGTAATCCCCAGGCCGTGCCTGCCGCAGCGGACAGCTCGGCCCCGCGACCCTGGCCCTCGTACAGGCTTTGCACCTTCTTGAGCGCACGCTCATTGGTCAGCGCCGCGTCGGCAGCCTCGTCGGACAGACACAGCACCTTGAGGAAGTAGTTCAGCGCCTCATGGCTCTTGACCTTGCGCTCCGAGAGGGTCTTCATGCGGTACATGAAGGCGTCCCACTGGGACACCGAAATCCCCAACTGGCGTTTGACCGCCTGGGCATCGAAGTTCGTGCTGTGCGGCACGCGAATCGCCCCGGTGGCCCCGTTGAGCGCCACCGTCAGGGTGTTGCTGCACACCACGCGGATGGTGGTGAACGTCGCCGTGGTCGCCAGCGTGCTGTCGCAGGACGTGGCCAGCAGCAAATAGCCCTTGACCCGATCCTGTCCCTTGAGCAGGGCTTCCTTGCCGGTGCGCGCCAAGGCCCAGAACTTGCGGCCCTCCTTGAGCACCCCGGCGGTTTCCAGGGTGTAGCCCGCCACCTCCGTGAGGTCACGGTAGAACTCCAGAACCTCGCGTGGTTGGACGACCTGATAGCGATCGCTGACGACCGACAGCGGCGCACGGGTGTCGCTGCGGTAGAGCACCTTCTGTTCGGGGAAGGTGAGGATCGCGCCCAAGGCGCCAGCGGATTCGGCCATGAAGCGCACGGGCGCCTCCCGTATCTCCCAATCCATATGCGCTGAACGCGCCCAGACGTCCAGCGATTGTTGAGGGGGCAGGGCATGGCCCAGTTGATGCCAAGGTGCTTCTGAAGCGGGCAGTGCCGCGAGTGCAGTGGACATGTGGTTCTCCAAAATGAACAGAGCCCAGACCGAATGCGGCCCGGGCTCTGGAAAGGGAAAGCGGAAGAAAAGGCGGAAGAAAAAATGCAGAGAAAGGGCTGGGCGGCTCAGTCGAGGTCGCGTCCGCTGAACTGGAGGCCGCAATGCTGGCATTCGAGGTTCTCGAGCAGGCGCTCATCCACGGCAGTGCCGACCGCACGGCCCGCAGCGCCACCCGCGGCCGCGCCGAACAAACCACCGAGCAACGCACCCGTGAGGCCACCGACAGCGATGCCAACGGGACCGGCCACCGCACCCAGGGCGGCACCTGTTTCCGCGCCACCCACAGCAGCCATCAACCCCGCCGCAGCCCCACCTGTGGCGCCAATCACCGTGCCTGCATCTCGGCCTCGGTCGAGGGTTTTGATATGCAGGGATTTGCAAACAGGGCAAGCAATCGTCATGAGAATCTCCTTGATAAAAATGAACGCCTGAAATAGGCAAGCACAGGCCAATCCAGCCAGCGCCATCAAGGTGATATGGGACTCAAAAAATTTCCGAAAGGAGTATCGGGCATAGCAATCGGTGATGCCCTGAGTATCTGAATCGGGGGGGTGAAGTGGGAGGCGCGCGCGCAAGGTGCGCATGATGACGCTCAACACGACTCGCGAGCGGGGCGTCGGTGTGTCAATAACCGCCATGTGACAGCGCACCGAATCGGGAAGCATCACCGACCGTGCGACAGAGAGGGCGAGGCGCAACTTGTAGGGTCGTCGCAAGGTTGCGTACATGCAGAGGAGGCTGACCAGAACCAAGTCGAAGAGGGTCAGAAACAGATCTGTCGTGGCATAACAACAAAGAGTTGCACAAATTTCATACCAATACCTATGTGTAGTGAGGCCCAATTAATCGTTATAGGCATTAAGTCAGGCGCCGATATGAGACGGATGCTGTTGTGATGACATGAGCTAGTTACTAGGATGAGTGCATCACCAAAAA
>NZ_JBYCKR010000026.1:0-17588 GCF_057473505.1 Acidithiobacillus sp. TH-A35
GGGCGTGTAATTCATCTCCGCCAATACCGATGCCCAGGCGCTGCGCCATTCCCACGCCAGCCACACCATCCAGCTCGGCGCCCAGATCACCCGCGGCCTCGGTGCGGGCGCGGATCCTGAAGTCGGCCGCAAGGCTGCCGAAGAGGGTCGTGACGAAATCCGCGCGGCCCTGGAAAAGGCCGACATGGTCTTCATCACCACCGGCATGGGTGGCGGCACCGGCACCGGCGCCGCCCCCGTGGTGGCGGCCATTGCCCGCGACATGGGCATCCTCACCGTCGGCGTGGTCACCAGGCCTTTCAACTTTGAAGGCAAAAAACGCCAGCAGCACGCCCTCTCCGGCATCGACGAACTCTCCCAGTATGTGGACTCGCTGGTCATCATCCCCAATGAGAAGCTATTGTCCGTCCTCGGCAAGAACATCAGCCTCAAGGACGCCTATCAGGCCGCCGACAACATCCTCCTCGGCGCCGTGCAGGGCATCTCCGAACTGGTCACCCGCCCCGGCCTGATGAACCTCGACTTTGCCGACGTCCGCACCATCATGTCCGGCATGGGCCTGGCGATGATGGGTGCCGCCAGCGGTCGCGGCGAAAACCGCGCCAAGGACGCCGCCACCCGTGCTGCTTCCAGCCCGCTGCTGGACGACATCAACCTCGCGGGTGCCCGCGGCATTCTGGTCAACATCACCGCCGGCATGGACCTGACTTTGGGCGAGTTTGAAGAAGTCGGCGAACTGATCCGTGGTTATGCGGCAGATGACGCCAACGTCAAGGTCGGTACGGTGTTGGATCCGGAACTGGAAGGTGAACTGCGGGTTACGGTGGTCGCTACTGGATTACAAAGGGAACCCGTGCGTCTGGCGGTCGAAAATATTCGTACCCGCCCGGCTGCGACCCCGGCCACTGCCGCAGACTGGCGCAATCTCGACAAGCCCACCGGCATGCGTCAGGCCGAACGCTCCGCCGCCTCGGTTGCCCCCGCCCGCGGCGGCAATAACACCCCGAACTACGCCGATCTGGACATCCCCGCCTTCTTGCGCCGCCAGGCGGACTAAGGCCGGTAAACCGGGTCAGCGCAATAACGGCGCTTGACCTGGACGGCAGCGTTCTTTGCTCGGCCGCGGCCCCTTAGCCGCTGCCTGTCGCACCAGCTCGTCTGCATCCGTCAGCAACTGCATACGCTGAACTTGCGTCAGCAATGGATTGCGGGCGATGGCATAGCGCACGTTAGGGGCGTGATCCTGACAAAAAACCCCCACCTGTTCTGCCGTTAAATCCGGCCTTTTCGCAATACACAGGCGGATAACGTAGTCCCCATCCGCTGCCAGCACCGCTACCTCATCCAACCGCAGGTCCGCACGGCGGGCAAAATAGCAGCGGGTCTGCATCCACTGCTCAGTCAACAGAAACGGCCGGTACACTTCTGGCAATTCCGGACTCAATGCCCACTGCAACCGGGCATCCAGGGTAAGGGTCCACCATGGATCTTCCGTCATTTTCCTCTTATACCCGGTAACACAGCCCTCGTCGCCAGCGTGATCAGCCCACAACCAGATGCCCAGAAGCATCACGGTCGGCGGCGCTTATCACCTTGCGGTAACGGCTGAGGTCCCTGACACTCTGAATGGGTGTTTCGAGCAAAGCAGAAAGGTTGCGCAAAATGCCATTGACCACCTTGCCCTCCCAAATCGCGTCGAAATGAATCTGGGTATCCAGCCATTGCTCCAGCCAGCCTGGGTCCGGAAGATGACTCTGCACGCTATCCTCGGGATACATCGCCTTGTTCACATGGAGATTGGTGGGATGCAATGCCTTCGCCGTCTTGGTGTTGGCCATGAGCACACCGATCTTGGCAAAAGCCAGACGCGCACTGTCCCCGAGGCGGTCAATGGCGCGCCGCATATATTTCAGATAAATACCCGCGTGCCGCGCCTCGTCCTTGGATAGTACCTCATAAATCGAGCGGATCACCGGCTCGCTATGCCACTGCGCCGCACATTTATACCAGTGTGTCAGGCGGATTTCGCCGCAAAAATGGAGCATGAGGGTTTCCATCGCCGGCGCCGGATCAAATTCAAAGCGCACATTGTGCAGCTCTTCTTCCGTCGGCAGATATTCCGGCGCGAAGCGGCGCAAGTATTCCATGAGCACCAGGGCATGCTTCTGCTCTTCGTAGAACCAGATGGACATGAAGGCCGAAAAATCGGAGTCGTTCCGGTTGTCGCGGAGAAACATCTCCGTCGCCGGGAGTGCCGACCACTCGGTGACCGCATTCATCTTGATCGTGCGCAACTGCTCATCACTGACCAGGGTACGGTCAAACTGCTCCCAGGGGATATCCGTGGCCATGTTCCAGCGCGCGGCCTCCAGCGATTTGAACAACTCGGGGTATAACATGGCGAACCAACCTCTCTGGCGTGCTCAATAATGCGTGCCTGGGCACATCAAACCTTGCGGCAACACCCGCGAAGCTTCGTATATACAATTTTGGCATTGTACGCCAAATCCCCGCATTGGGCGATGGCCCCGTTTTATTTCCCCTCGCATCCGCCCCAGGCACGAACGACCTGGATTTATCCGGCCATTTGCGGCAGACTTCGCCAGATATACCTAGTGTCGCGCGGAATCTATGGCTGCATCTTCTCCCCATATCCTTGTACTGCATGGCCCGAATCTGAATCTGCTGGGTAGCCGCGAGCCCGGTCATTACGGGCAGACCACCCTCGCTGAAATCGATGCCGGGATGCAAACGCACGCGCAGGGATGGGGCTGGCGGCTACACAGTCTGCAGAGTAACGCCGAACACATACTGATCGACGCGGTTCAGGATGCGGCCCGGCAGGGTGTCACATACATCATCATCAACCCCGCGGCCTTCACCCATACCAGTGTCGCCCTGCGTGATGCGCTGGCCGCCGTCCAGATCCCCTTTATTGAAGTGCATTTGTCCAACATCCATGCCCGGGAAGCGTTCCGCCGTCACTCCTATTTCTCCGATCTCGCCCAGGGTGTCATCGCGGGACTGGGTGCAGACGGATATTTTCTGGCGCTGGATGCCATTCATCGGCGTCTGAAGCGCCATAATCCATAACTGATACCAAGGAAAGAGCATGGATATTCAATTCATCCGCCGCCTGGCTGAACTGCTTGAAAAGAGTGCCATTGATGAAATAGAAGTGGTGGAGGGTGATAGCAAAGTCCGCATCACCCGGCACATCGCACCAACCCACACCGCACCCAGCGTCACCTACACCCAACCCGTACCGATGGCCGCTGCAGTTCCGACCCCGGCCATCGCACCAGCCGCAGCACCTTCTGCAGCCGCCGTTGAGCAGCCACCCCAAGGCTACATGATCAAATCCCCGATGGTCGGCACCTTTTACCGCGCCGCCTCCCCCGAAGCCGCGCCCTTTGTGGAAGAAGGCAGCATCATTAAGGCGGGCCAAACCCTCTGCATCATCGAAGCCATGAAGTTGCTCAACGAAATTGAGGCTGACATCTCCGGAAAAGTGATCAAGGTTCTCGCCGGCAATGGCCAGCCCGTCGAATATGGTGAACCCTTGTTCATCATTGCTCCCGAGAATTGAGATGTTCGAAAAAATCCTCATTGCCAACCGCGGCGAGATCGCCCTGCGCATTCAGCGCGCCTGCCGCGAACTAGGCATCCGCACCGTCGCCGTCCACTCCGAGCCGGATCGCGATCTTCTGCATGTCAAACTCGCCGACGAGTCGGTGTGCATCGGCCCGGCGCCCAGCGACAAAAGTTATCTGAATATTCCCGCCGTGATTGCCGCCGCCGAAGTGACCGATGCCGAAGCGATTCATCCTGGCTACGGCTTCCTTTCGGAAAATGCCGACTTCGCCGAACGGGTTGAAAAAAGTGGATTTGCCTTCATTGGGCCACGTGCCGAAACCATCCGCCTGATGGGCGACAAAATTGCCGCCAAGACGGCGATGAAGAAGGCTGGCGTACCCTGTGTGCCGGGCTCCGATGGACCGCTACCCGACGATAACGAGGCCCTCAAAGCCCTCGCCCGCGAGATCGGTTATCCGGTCATTCTCAAGGCCGCCGGTGGTGGTGGTGGTCGCGGTATGCGGGTCGTGCATACGGAAGCGCACCTCATCAACGCCGCCAATCTGACCCGCGCCGAGGCGGGCAAGGCCTTTGGCAACCCCACCCTGTACATGGAAAAGTTCCTGGAGACGCCGCGCCATATCGAGTTTCAGATACTCTGCGATGCCCATGGCCATTGCGTCCATCTGGGTGAACGGGACTGCTCGGTGCAGCGCCGCCACCAGAAAGTCATCGAAGAAGCGCCAGCCCCCGGTATCAGTGCCGCCCAGCGGGCTGAAATCGGCGCATCGGTAGTCCTCGCCTGCGAGGATATGGGCTATCGGGGCGCCGGCACGATCGAGTTTCTCTACGATCCGGGCAGCCAGACCTTCTATTTCATTGAAATGAATACACGCCTGCAGGTCGAGCACCCGGTCACGGAGCTGATTACCGGCATCGACATCGTCAAGGCGCAAATCCGTATCGCAGCAGGTCTGCCTCTCGGGATTCGGCAGGAAGACGTTGTACTCAGCGGTCACGCCATCGAGTGCCGCATCAATGCCGAAGACCCGGAGCGTTTCGTACCCTCTCCGGGACAAATCACCGCCTGGCATCCACCCGGCGGGCCGGGAATACGGGTCGACAGTCACATTTATGCGGGTTATCGAGTGCCGCCCTTCTACGACTCCATGATCGGCAAAATCATCGCTTTCGGAGGCGACCGAGAGGAAGCCAACATGCGTATGCGCAGTGCCCTGCGCGAGACCACCATTGAGGGTATTCAGACCAACATTCCCTTGCACCGGCGAGTCCTGGAAGAGGCCCAGTACGCCGCAGGCGGGGTGCATATCCACTATCTGGAGGCCTTGCTCGCCCTATGAAAATCGCCTGGTGGCAGCTCGACATGCGCGTCCCCGCGACAGCCGCGACAGCCATCGAGGCGCAATTGCTGGATGCTGGGGCAGAAGCCGTCACCTTTCTTGAAGGCGATGACGGTGAAGCCGTGTTCGATGAAGGCCTGATCTGGCAGAACAGCCAGTGCCAGGCCTTATTTGCTGCCGACGACCATAGTGAAGCGGCCCTGCAAAGGCTGGTCAGCGACAATGACTGGCAGCGATTCGCAGCACAGTTCACCCCGCTGGAGGAACAAGACTGGGTAGCGGCAACGCAGGCCGCCTTCCCGGCACGCTGCTTCGGTCGCCTCTGGGTAGCCCCCAGTTGGGATGCGGCGCCCGCCGACGCCACTCGCGTGCTGCATCTCGACCCCGGCCAGGCCTTTGGCACCGGCGCCCACGCCACCACGGCTCTCTGCCTGCGTTTCCTGGACGCGCAGATCTGCGGGGGCGAAAGCCTTATCGATTACGGTTGCGGCTCCGGCATCCTGGCTATCGCCGGGCTGCTGCTGGGTGTCGACCAGGCGTTCGGCGTCGATACGGACCCCGTTGCGCTGCAGGTAGCCGCCGCCAATGCTGAAAGCAACGGCGTCAGTACCGGCCTGCAGCTCGCACTACCGGAAAACGCCAGTTTGCCCATGGCCGACATCCTGGTCGCCAACATTCTGGCGACCCCCTTGTTGGCCCTCGCGCCCACCTTGGCTCACTCTGTCCGTCCAGGAGGCTGGATCGCGCTATCCGGCATCCTGCACCATCAGGAAGCGGAGATTAACGCCGCCTATAAACCCTATTTCGATCTCGCCGCCCCGCAACACGAAGAAGACTGGTCGCTCCTCTATGGCCAGCGCAAAATCGGAGTATGACCATGGAAATCACCTGCCCCCGCTGTGAATCGACCTTCGCCACGGATGGTAACGCCCTGCGTGAGCATCACTATCAAGCGAAATGCAGCGTCTGCCAACAACTCTTCCATATAGATGTCGCCGCAGAGCATACGCGTGCCGGTAGCAGCCTGGGGCGCCGTCTGGGTAGACTTCTGCTCATCCTGGCCATTATCCTGCTGATTATCGCCCTGATTGGACAGGCACTTTGGTGGACACGCAGCTACAGTTACGCCGCCACCAGCGCGCCGGTACGCCGCGTCCTGCTGAATGGCGCAGAACAACTGGATATCACTATTCCATGGCCAGGCCCTAACAAAGACATCCGTATTTTAAACAGTCAGGTTACCCCGGTTGGGGATCGCCTGGCGCGCATCACCGGCAGCATCGAAAATGTGGCCAACAAAGTCCAGGCCTACCCAGTGATCGAAGTCACCCTCAGCAATGTCTATGGCGCACCCATTGCCCACCTGCATTTTACTGCAACGCAATACCTGAGCGGAGAATTCCATGCCAGCGCCGGATTTGTTCCCGGCACTGCGGTACCATTTACACTCAGCAGCCCCGCATTGACGGCCGCTGCCGGTTACCAAGTCACCCTCCTCAGCCGCTCCTGAGGAGGTTTGACCATGGAATCTACCGACATGTCTCTGAGCGATTGTGTGACGTTCGTTATGGACCGCTATTTGGCGGATTTACAGGGCGAAGTACCCAGCAACTTGCACGCACTGATAATAGACGAAGTGGAACGTGCCCTGCTCGCCAACACACTGCAGCATTGTAGTGGACAACGCGGCATGGCCGCCCAGTGGCTAGGCATCAATCGCAACACCCTGCGTAAGAAGCTACAAGCCTACGGATTAGATACCTGAATCCACTGCGGAGCGGCGTTCGCCACCGATTGCGGGTTCGCACCGGCCACATTGCCGCTGCCATTCAGGTACTGCTGATAATACGCGAGTACCCGCGGCACGTAAGCCTGGGTCTCTGTAAAGGGCGGAATATGATAACCCGCCCGGATCACGGCCTTCGATCCCGCGTTGTAGGCGGCTACGGCCAGTTTCAGGTCCCCACTAAATACACGCAGCAAATGGGCCAGATACGCCGTGCCACCGTTGATGTTATCAGCCGGACTGAACGAATTCGCCACCCCGAAACGATCAGCCGTCGCCGGGATGAGTTGCATCAACCCGATCGCACCCTTGGGTGAAACCGCCCCCGCATTATAACCGGACTCGGCGCTAATCACGGCGTTAATCAGCGCCGGACTGACCCCGTAACGGCTAGCCGCCGCCTGAATCAGCGCCTGATAATGCGCCCTGGCCAACCTATTAAAATCCGCGCGCGCCACGGCTACCGCCATTTTCGGCGTCCGCATCACCATCCGGTACTTGTCATTCCCGGCAGGCACGTTGGTCAGATGCACCACCCCGCTGCTATCGGTATAGGCGTAAATATTGGCTTCCGCCGTGCTTCCGCAAAGGAATAGCATCGCACCGAGCATCAGGCCAACCCTCACTTCACTACCCGCAGTGACGGGCGCTCGGGCTTACCTGAGGAGGTATCCGCGTTCTCAACAGCGCCCCTTTCCCGGGACGGCGGCGGTGTGGTTGGGATTTCGGGATCGGCAAAACCGATCCCCTCCTGCGTCTCCGCAGCGTAAATCGCCGCCACAGCCGCCATCGGTACATCCACCGTGCGGGCGACCCCACCAAAGCGGGCGTTAAAAGAAATCCAGTCGTCCGCCATGCTGAGACTGTGGCAAGCGCGCGGCGAGACATCAAGAATCATCCGTCCATCCTTTTCGTAGCCGCTCGGGACAGAAACTCCCGGATAAGCCACGACCACCAGAATATACGGCGTATGTCCCTGGTCCACGCACCACTGATAGACGGCATTGAGCAGATAGGGCTTAGCACTTTCAGGTAACAATTTTTGTTCTCCATCATCATCAGCGTTCAGCAACTGAAACTCGTTCGGGAGAGAATATCTCAGCTACCTGGGCGGTACAGACCTAAAGACATGAAGTCTGATCCTATCAGTGCTATATCTACACTCGTCCGTATAGTGTTTATAGACGATTTTTCGGAATTCTCAAGATAGCTCAGATGCAGACGGTAGGATCAGGCAACTGCACTACCCCCCCAGCACCAGGATCATTATAACATATCTACATGTTTTAACACGATTTTCGTAAAAATCTCGCAGAGCAGACCATTTGGGTACATTCAAAAAAATATCACACCTCGGTTACAGCAATCTCTAAAATATGAGGCATAACGCGTGCGCTTTGGTGATCGGCCCCGCTGGTGCGGGAGCCATCCGGCTGCACGGCCATCCTGCAAGATGCAGAGGCGCGGGTAGAGAACTCTTGGGCAGCAGGCTATAGAGCGGACGAGGTCTCGGCGGCGCGGCGGTTGGGCAGGCTTGGCGAGGGCCGGCCGTTAGCGCGCTCGTTGGGGCCGTCATTGGCTCGGTGAGTGACTCTTTGCTGAAAGAGAGATAACCTATGTTGCCACAATAGCTCACAGAGTCTGCAAAGAGAATATATCAACTCATGCTAGAAACGATCATACTATGTATGTCGGCGAGTATAATATTCAGCCAGGTCGTGCTTGCCATGCTAGTCCTTTGCCCCCGTTGCAAATTGATCAGCCCAAATTTGGTCAGCTTACCTCAAACCGCTATTGCACGCCGCGAAATTGCTCTCACCTTCGACGACGGACCACATGAAGAGATAACCCCTCAAATACTAGATCACCTAGACCTACATAACGCCAAAGCCACTTTTTTTTGCATTGGTGAGAAAGTTGCTGTGTACCCGGACTTAGTCGCCGAAATAATTCGTAGAGGCCACAGCGTAGAGAATCACAGTTATCGCCACCATACGTTCTTCGCGTTCGGCAGCCCAAATTTATTGGAGAATGAAATTTCTAAAACACAAAAAATGATCGAAGCCGCGACACATGGAATCGCACCACGTTTCTTTCGCGCTCCTTTTGGCTTCCGCAGTCCATTCTTGGGAGGGGTATTGCGGAGGATGTCCCTGCGACACGTCGCCTGGACTCGACGTGGATACGACACAACATGTCGAAATCCTGACACGGTATTCCGTCGGCTCAGCCGCAATCTGGCCGCCGGTGATATATTGTTACTGCATGACGGCAACTCGAGGCGCGCAACAACTGGCCACGCAGTAGTGCTAGACGTGTTACCCAGACTGCTGGAACTCTGTAAGCATAAGAAACTACATAGCGTGTCTTTATCGACGATATTTACGGATATCCAAACGCTCCCACAGATAGGCAGCCAAACCAGTACAAGTGATTGCGGTGATCACAGATCATCGATGAATACTCTGAGTTAACCGGTCAGCGTAGTTTTTATAGACAGCGCAACTGAGGGAATGGTAGATGGCCAAAGAACAACAGGTATCAGGCGAACGTCTTGCGACACACGAATGTGACGTTCTGGTTATTGGTGGCGGACCGGCAGGTTCGACAATCGGCGCACTGCTCGCAGAGCGTGGCTACCAAATAACCATACTAGAAAAAGCACACCATCCACGATTCCATATAGGCGAGTCACTGCTCCCGGCCAATTTACCCCTGTTGCACCAATTGGGTGTTGCCGATGAGGTAGATCGTATCGGGATGAAAAAATGGGGTGCGGAATTCAACTCGCCCTATCATGCGGGGAAAAGGCAAACCTTCATATTTGCCGATGCATGGGACAAGTCCATGCCCATGGCTTATCAGGTAAGACGCGCGGACTTTGATGATATTCTTTTTCGTAACGCGCAGAAAAAGGGCGCGGAAACGATTGAGGGGTGCCGTGCCCAGTCAGTCGAATTTTTACCACACGGAAAAGGTGTCGTAGTTCACGCCCTCCGCGAGGACGGCTCGAAAGAAACATGGCAGACACGTTTCCTGGTTGATGCGTCCGGTAGAGATACCTTTCTCGGAACACTTTTCCAGACCAAACGTAATAATCCAAAACATAATAGTTCCGCCCTTTATGCGCACTTCCGCGGCGCACATCGCCTCATCGGCCGCGAGGAGGGCGATATTTCGATATTCTGGTTTGCACACGGATGGTTTTGGTTCATCCCGTTAGCCGACGGAACGACCAGTGTAGGCGCGGTCGTGTGGCCCTATTATCTCAAGACACGAAAAAAGTCCATAGAAGATTTCTTCGCTGAGACTATCGCCATGTCTCCCGAGCTGGCGGAGCGCTTAGCGGACGCACAACGCGTGACCGATGTCGATGCTACTGGCAACTACTCCTATATCTGCAATCAGACCCATGGGGCTAATTATCTCATGCTGGGTGATGCGTTCGCATTTTACGATCCCGTCTTTTCATCGGGCGTCATGCTCGCCATGCAAAGCGCATTTGTCGGTACGGATACTATTGATACTTGCCTTCGGCAGCCGAAACGCGCCGCCGCCGCACTGCGTCGCTTTGACCGGAAAGTTCGGCACGGAGGCAGGGTATTCTCCTGGTTTATTTACCGTATTACACAGCCCACCATGCGCGATATGTTTATGCAGCCCCGTAACCTAGTACGAACCAAAGAAGCCGTACTATCCGTTCTCGCGGGGGATATATTTAATAAAACACCGATTTGGACCTCTTTAATAATCTTTAAGATGATCTATCATATAACGTCGATACGGTACTTCAGCCGTTCTTGGGCGGCACACAAAAAGCGAAAGGAGGATATCAAGATTTAACCATGAGCTTAGATAACGTCATGACAAGAACCACTGGCACGCAGCTTACGCTTACTTATGCGCCCGCAGCAGAGGCATTAAACAATGACGCGCTGCGAACAAAAAATATTCTCGGTATCGTTCTGTTCAACAGCCAGCTCACGTCAGGGATCGGCACCAACCATAATAGTGGATTTCTAAAAACACCCCTGACCATTTGCGGATCTGATGTCTGTGAAATCTGGAGTACGACACAGACTGTGGTTCCCGGACACTATTTGGATATATGCTATCGGCGTAGCGCAACCCTTACTTTGGGCAGCATTACCCTGGCTATAACAACATTTACAGGAGATGGCGACGACGTCAGCCCCCCTCCCATTCAGTCGTGTGCTCAAGAAGCCTACCAACAAATATTCAACCTCCTCCAACACATCGGACATCCTCACCTGCTACGCGTCTGGAATTTTCTACCCGATATCAATGGCACCACGCACGGCTTGGAACACTATCGCCAGTTCAATGTTGGACGCCAAAGTGCGTTTATTGCCCACAACCGACTTGCCGAAGAAAGCAGCATCCCCGCCGCGAGCGCCGTAGGAACATCCACCGAAAACTTAGTCGTACACTTTCTCGCCGGGCAGCACAAATCTGTAGCTCTGGAAAATCCCCGACAGATTAGCGCCTATTGCTACCCCAAAAAATATGGGCCATGCAGCCCCACCTTCTCGCGCGGCGGCTGGCTTAATCTCGATCGGCAACATGTCTTATTTATTTCTGGAACCGCAAGCATTGTTGGACATAAGACCTTGCACATCGACGATGTCGCCGCACAAACTAAGGAAAGCATACGGAACATTTCCGCGGTTGTCGATGAAGCGAATCGCGTCGCTGGGAATCATTTACATAAATTAAACACACTGAACTATCGTGTCTATTTCCGCAATACCGCAGACTTAACCATTATCCAGACAGAGCTGAATCGGCTTATCGCGCCGCCTGTGGAAACGCTATATATCCAGGCTGATATCTGCAGAGCTGAGCTCCTCGTTGAGATCGAGGCCACCGGCGGTGTCGTGCATCTATAAAATTCAAAACGTACGGCATCTATTTAGATAACACCACAATAACGGCATTAGAGTCCTATCACGATATGACTATTTACAAAGCACCTCTTTAGATTTTGGTAATTTACCTTTTTGTATCTTACTGGTAGACTGATCCTTCACGACCTTCTCGTGGAAAAATGATTGGCTGAACATACCGACTGATTAAGCCCTAATTGACAGCTTTAGATTGAGCACCATTTAACATCCCACATCGGAGAAATAATAATAAAACCAATCATGAATGCCCTCAAACTATTATCTGTCACTTGCCTGGCCTCGGGACTGATTGGCTGCGCAACCCAGGAGCATCGGCCTGCATCGATTACTCCAGCACCCCAGGCCGGCGCAGTAGCGCTAGCCCCTACGGCCAACACAGCCTCGGTACCGGTCACCACTACCACAAAAATCAGGGTCCTCCCCGCTCCCGGTTCGCCATTCTCCATTCTCCATTCTCCATTCTCCAAATTGGAGGTAGGCATGTCCCGACGCCAGGTCGAGCAACTGATCGGTTTTCCAGACCACATATTGAGCCACATTGCTGGCAAGCAATTTATTCCATTCTACTTTGGCGGAGATACTCGCCGTACAGAAGCGTCTTATAAGGGCCATGGCATCCTTTTACTTATGACAACAACTCCCGATTTGGATCAACGGATACTTTGCTTATAATAACGGTGGACACGAACACCCCGTAAAAAAGACAAGGTCTCGTTGTAAATCATACCGACCGGAAATCAACGGCTTCAGCACAAATCGCGAAGCTGTTGACACAAATTGTTACTCGTGATAGAAGATAAGAAAATCTGGTAATTTATTTAAGATAATTACCTTTGCCCAGGGCAGCGTCAATGTTGGACTGCATACAGACTAAGGGGCAGACATCCATGCAGATACATGCTAACCGGGTACTGTTGCAGGCCAGACCCTCGCGATCAATATCTCTATCCCATGAGCGTTTTTGATAAAATACGCTCTGCCCGGGAATACGTAGTATTCTACGTTGGTCTCGCGCTCTTGGCAGGCATTAGTCTTTTATGGTCTATTTTTGCGCTACCCATGAACATTATACTTCCAACAAAGTGGCGGAAGTTAACGGGGCGATGGGTTATTTCCATGGGGTTTAGGCGGTATTTGCGGGCCTTATCCGTTATGGGTGCTTGCCATTTTGATATTAGTGCACTCGACGCACTCAATGATGAATCACCGATGGTCATCGCACCAAATCATCCCTCACTACTCGACGCGGTTATGATCCTTTCGCGCATGCCGCGCCTGGCATGCATTATGAAAGCGGAATTGGTAGATAATCCATTCTTTGGCGCCGGTGCGCGCTTGGCCTGTTACATTCGTAATGACGCCTTACGCCACATGCTTCACCTTGCCGTCGAGGAACTACGTGGTGGCAGTCATTTACTCCTTTTCCCAGAAGGCACACGAAGTCATCCTCTGCCAATTGGCGCCATACGGGGCAGCATTGCGCTGATTGCCAAGCAGGCCCATGTCCCCATTCAAACCATATTAATCACCGCGGATTCTCCCTTTCTCGGTAAGGGATGGCCCTTCTTTCGCAAGCCGGCCATGCCTATTCATTACCGTATAGAGATAGGCCGCCGCTTCGACCCACCAACGGACGTACGCCGTACTATGGCGGAACTGGAGACCTATTTCCAGGCAGCTCTGGCAAGCAACCCCTTACCACCAACAGCGGCTGCAGATGAATCGTAATGGAACAATCCTCCAGCACCCACTTATTGATTATTCCGAGCTACAACCCCGGGCCTAAGGTGTATGAAACCGTGACTGCGGCGCGTCAGCATTGGAACCCTGTCTGGATCGTCGTGGACGGCAGCACAGACGGCACTACCCTGGGCCTCCAGGAATTAGCGCGCCTAGATAGTGGATTGCGTATTCTGTCCCTCTCCCGCAACCGCGGCAAAGGAGAAGCCATACTATTTGGCTTGGAGCAAGCCCAGTTACAGGGTTATACCCACGTGTTGACGATGGACTCTGACGGTCAGCACCCTGCCGGGGCGGTTCCCGCATTTATGCAGGCATCGGTCCACAACCCTGACGCTATGATCCTCGGCGTACCGATTTTTGATGCCAGCGCCCCCCCGCTTCGGGTAAAAGGTCGCAAGATATCTAACTGGTGGGCCAATCTAGAAACGTTAGGCGAGGGTATTGGCGACTCCCTGTTTGGCTTTCGCGTTTATCCCATAGCCCCCCTGCAGCGCCTCATGCACAAACAGCGCTGGATGCGGCGTTTCGACTTCGATCCCGAAGCCGCTGTACGAATGTCCTGGATGGGAATCCGTATTATCAATTTACCGGCACCCGTTCGTTATTTTGAGACCAGCGATGGCGGGGTTTCTCATTTTCATTATCTGCGTGATAACGTTCTGTTAACTTGGATGCACACCCGCTTATTTTTCGGCTTCATAATACGCCTGCCTAGGTTATTAGCGCGCCGAATACGGCACCAACATTAGCTGTCTATGCCCCACTGCTCAACATTTTTAAGGAGACACGACCTCCCCATTTTGCCCATGCGCATGGGGTAACCAGCGCCGCAACAGCGGCGTTGTGACAACGGTGCTCACAATCGCCATAATGACCAGCATGGTAAAAACCTTCTCCGAAATAGCCCCCATATCATAACCCACGTTAATGACAATAAGCTCCATGAGTGCCCTGGTATTCATCATGACCCCAATTATTTTCCCCTGATGATGATTTAATCCTGAAATCCGCGCGGCAGCATACACGCCAGCAAACTTAGAGATCGTCGCCAATATCAATATTAAACCACACCAAATCCACAGGCCCACGCCATCGAGCGCAGCAATATTAGTTCGCAAGCCGGTATAGGTAAAAAATATTGGCAGAAAAAAGACCAAAACGAAGGGGGCAATACGTTCTTGCCATAATTTGGCAAAAGTGGCTTCGTCATACAATATGACGCCCATGACAAACGCCCCAAAAATCGTAAATATTCCTAACGCTGAAGTAATCATACCCGAGATGAATATGCTTACTAAAACAATCCCCAGAAAAGTCGCAGATATCTCATGCTCGGCGTTAAAGTAGCGGACAGCCCATTTCATGAGTGGGCGAACAAAAACAAACCATGCAAAAACGAACAAAAGAACAAAAAATACCTTGGCCAAAAACAGGGAAAATTGAAATTGCGCAAGTGCCAAGGCCGTAACCAGCGCGAGCAGCAACCAGCCCACCACGTCATTTATCGCCGCAGCGCTGATGGCGATCACACCAAGTCGAGATTTCGTTATGCCCAGTTCCATCATTATTCGACCGAGAACAGGAACAGCCGTAATGGAAAAAGCGGTAGCCACAAATAGCGCCGAGACCCAGCGATTCGCCTCCGGAGAAAGCAGAGGAGCGCTCATGAAGCCCACGCCAAAACCCGTAGCGAATGGTAACAACAGGCTAGCCATCGCTATCCATAACACTACACGACGATTGGTTTTTTCCTTAAGATGCGAAAAATCAAATTCCAGACCGACCTGAAACATCAGTAAGATGAGGCCCAACTGTGAAAGGATATCTAACGGCCCTGACGGAGTAGAATGGAAGACCCAATGAAAAGGAACTGGCATTATCCAGCCAAATAATGAAGGACCCAACAGAATGCCCGCAATAATTTCCCCAACAACAGCGGCCTGCGCTATTCTGACAGCAAAGTTTCCCGCGAGGCGCGCGGCCAAAATAATAATGCAGAGTTGTGCCAGGGTAAAAAATATGAGACGTTCAGATTGTTGGGTTGCCAAATCTGAAATAGGGTTGCCAATAGTCATAAGATTGTTTCTATGTTCATACCATGGCACCATTGACCGATATAATCTGCCCGCTGATGTAAGCCGCTTTTTCTGAGGCCAGGAAACCCACAAGATCGGCAACTTCGGCCGGTTGCCCCGCCCGCCCCATGGGCACCACCTGGGTGATACGCGCAGCATCAAAAGCCTGCGCACTCATTTCCGTGGCGATAATACCGGGCGCAACGGCATTGACGGTAATACCCCGATTGGCCACTTCCAACGCGAGCGATTTGGTAGCGGCATGTAAGGCACCTTTCGCTGCTGCGTAATTTACTTGTCCGCGATTCCCCATAAGCGCTGCCACGGAGGTGATATTAATGATCCGTCCCCAGCGGGTGCGGATCATGGGCATCAACACGGCCTGCGTAACATGGAAAAAGCCGTTCAACGAAACATCTATGACCTCCTGCCACTGCTGCGGACTGAGCCCTGGAAAAGCCGCATCATCGTGGATTCCGGCGTTATTGACCAAAACCTGTATCGGCCCCGATACAATCAACTCCTGCACGGCCTGAGTCGTCGTCTCGCGGTCAGTGATATCGAAGGCAGACACCACTGCGCGACCTCCTGCGTCTCTGATGGACACCGCCAAAGCGGTGGCTTTTGTCAGGTTACGATGGGTGTGAATAATGACGTCAAAGCCATCTGCGGCCAGCCTTTGGCAGATAGCGGCACCAATGCTACCGCTCCCGCCCGTCACCAAGGCACGTTTACACATCTGGGGCTTCCTGTTTGGCCGCCACAGATTCTGGCGATTGGCTGTTTTCCAGCGCGTCCGGCTCCACAAAAATAATGATCCGACCTTTAACGAGCATACGTCGGTCAGTGGAAATAACGAAGTTGTAAAGCAAACTGCTGTGGGCCGCAAGTCTTGTTGCACTGACCGCCAAATCGCCATCGATATCGTCGAGGCGCGTTATTTCCATACATAATTCTCGGACACTCGCGATGTAACCAGCACCGGCCACTTGGGGACCATCTCCCCTTTTCTTCCACACTAATGCATCATGTACAGCCATGGCCTGTGCCGCATATTCGACACTGCAAACCGCCCCCAGCCGCCCACCTACACGCAATGGGTTGCTTGCGCTCCGATGGCTGCTCGCGATACAGAGAATCTGTTCGTCATCCCAGCGCTCTACGCAATCCAGTAAGAGCATATTGCCTTTATGCGGAATGTGATCGGAGATCCACTGACGACCTATCAACACGGTGCCACTTCAAGCACCAGATATTGAGAAGGCAAATACTCCAATACGATATTTCCGGTATCGCGCCTTGCGATGGATTGCAGCAGCGGCAGACAACGCGCCGCGGGGATAGCTCTAGCGAGATCGTCAAGCAGCACGTCGGACATCGCTTGCCCAGGCCGCTCGGCAAAGGGCATATCGCCAGCAATCCGGATCTGCGCCAGCGATTTACCGGGCAGCGGCGTTACCGTCAATAACAGCGCAACCGCAAAAATATCGGGTACCGGGCGAGCGGCGTATAGCGGGAAGGGATAATCCTGATCACTGGCCACCAGCAACACGGGGGTACGGAGCGTCAGCAGCAGCGACACGGCTTCTAACAGGCCAGCCGCAAAACTCCCATCATAGGCGCTCACCACAGACGATGGCGCCATCGCGCCCGTCGCAATACCCCAGTAACCAGAAATCGCGTTATGCACGGAATTGTGAAACTGGGTGGGCGATATCAGGTGGTCGCCTGCGGCCATCGCGGAACAAATGGCGTTGCAGATATCCCCATCGCCACCCGAAGACGCAAACACCGATGCGGACTCTGCAGGTAAGACACCCGCCATGGCGCAGGCCTCATATCCCACCTGCAGTGCGGCCATGACCCCTCTGCTGGCGCGGCGTCGTTCTGCCGGGGGTAAGGATTCCGGCGGCGATAATATCGTTTTTCTGGGTAGATAAGTATGTTCACCCTTCAGCAAATATACGGCCTCTTGCCAGCTTTGGATGCCCGGCCCCAACACACCAATGCCCTCCACATACACAGGATGCATAGCAAAACTCCGGTTCGTTAAATGGGACGGCCAAAAATCAGGCTGCAGTTACTGCCACCAAAACCGAATGAATTACTTAACACTGTG
>NZ_JBYCKR010000027.1:0-2162 GCF_057473505.1 Acidithiobacillus sp. TH-A35
TCTGCTTCAGTGCCAGCGGTGGGGCACGGATGCAGGAAGGACTTTTTTCCCTGATGCAGATGGCCAAGACGTCAGCTGCTGTGGAGCGCCTGGCCAAGGCGGGAGTTCCTTTCATCTCGGTGCTCACCGACCCGACTATGGGCGGTGTTTCTGCCAGTTTGGCGACCTTGGGGGATATCCTGATTGCGGAGCCCAAGGCCCTGATCGGCTTCGCCGGACCGCGGGTGATCGAGCAGACCATCCGTGAAAAGCTGCCGGAGGGTTTTCAGCGCTCAGAATATTTGCTTGAGCACGGCGCCATTGACCAGATTGTCGATCGTCGCCAGATGCGCACGGTAGTGAGCGAGATGCTGAGGATGCTGACCCATGCCGAGAGTGCGCATTAAGCGCTCTGCACGGGGCGAGCGTAGCCGGTGATGTCTTTGCCAGATACCCTCAGTGATCGGGTCGCTGAACTGGCCGGGCCACCCGAGCAAATCGTCATGGGTCTGGAGCGGATGCGGGCTGCTTTGGCGGCGCTGAAGATTCCCGCGCGTTTGCCCATGCCGGCAATTTTGGTGGGGGGCACCAATGGCAAGGGCTCCACGGTGGCTTATCTGGAGGCCTTCTATCGCCAGGCGGGCTATCGCGTTGGCGCTTATACCAGCCCACACCTCTGGCAGTTTACTGAGCGTCTGCGGCTGGATGGTCGGCTGGCACCTGGGTCCCTCTGGTGCCAGCAACTCAAGGAACTGGCCGACACAGTACGCCAGATTCCGCTCACCTATTTTGAGATCGCGACCCTCGCTGCTGTGCGGATGATGTTGGCCACCGGGGTCGATGTGGCGATTCTGGAGGTCGGCCTGGGGGGACGTCTGGATGCGGTCAATGCGTTCGTGCCGGATTGTAGTGTCGTGACCACCGTGGACCTGGATCATCAGGACTGGCTGGGGTCCGATCGTGCATCCATCGGCAGGGAAAAGGCGGGTATCTTCCGTCGTGCGGTGCCTGCCCTCTATGGGGATGCCGAAGAGCCCTGCGCTTCGGTATTGGAAGCGGCGTCGCGTGCTGAGGTACCCTTGCAGCAGTTGGGGCGGGACTTTCATATTGATCCTCCATCCGGGAAATGGTCAGGATTCGGGCAAGAGAAACAGGTGTCTGCGCCCTTGTGGGCAGGGTCGGCACAATGGGCCAATCTGGCGGTGGCGGTGGCGGCGGTGTCGCTGTTGCAGGAGAAATTGCCGGTGCCCGATACGGCGATCTCCGCTTGGACGCTACCGCCGGAGTTGCCGGGACGTTGCCAGTGGCTCCAGCCCTGGGGTAAGGAGGATCCTGATCTGCTAGTGGATGTCGCCCATAATCCGCAGGCTACTCGGCAATTGGCGGCATTGCTGGCGGCGCGAAAAGGTGCCGCGCGTTGTCACGCCATTGTCGGTATGCTTGCTGACAAAGATATGGCCGGGACACTCGCGCCACTGTTGCACTGGGTGGATGCCTGGCATGTGCTGGAGATCACCGATACGCCGCGTGCAGCGATGGCGGCGCAACTCTGCGATATGCTTGAGGAAATGGGCGCGGCAGCGGTATCCGCGGATGCCAGCATGGAGCAGGCCCTGGAGAGGGCAAGAATGACCTTGGCGGGCGGGGATATTCTGCTCTGTTTCGGCTCCTTTCATCTCGTCAAGCAGTTGCCCATGGCCTGGCTACTGCGTGATCCGGCATGATGTTCTGGGTAAATGCCGCTACCGTGGGTCTGGTGGTGCTGTCCGCGCTCTGGGGGCTTTTTCGCGGGATGGTACGCGAGTTTTTTTCCCTGGCGGCATGGATTGGCGGGTTTTACGTGGCGTGGAACTGGGGCGGGAGTTGGCTGGCGCCCCGGCTGTCGTCGCAGATCCCCGCCGGCTGGAAGGTGCCACTGGCTTCTTTTATCCTCTTTTTTGCCTGTCTGATCGTCGGGACCCTGTGCGCTTTTGTCGTTCGTAAGCTATTATACGGCATTGGTTTCGGGGCGACGGATCGCTTTTTGGGGGCGTTCTTTGGTTTCTTGCGGGGACTGGTGTTGATTGCCATTGCGGTTACTCTGGTGCAGTCCTCAGACCTGTCCCGGTCTCCCTGGTGGGAGAGTTCCTGGCTGGGACAGGAGCCGGTGAAACACTGGTCGCAATCATTGACGGCACCTGCCG
>NZ_JBYCKR010000028.1:0-24014 GCF_057473505.1 Acidithiobacillus sp. TH-A35
GGGGCACGCCAGTCGGTAGCCGACATGCAGGCAGCCGTTGCTCAACAGCGCTACATATTGGCGGCACTGGCCGGACACGGACCCGATTGGGGGCGGGATATTCCGGCAGAGCCGTTGCCCACGTTATCCACGATCACCATGCCCCGGAATTTGCCCCTACGCCTCATTGCGCACCGTCCGGATATAGTCGCTGCGCGCTGGGAAACAGAAGTCGCGGCGCAACAGGTGGGCGCGGCACGCGCGGCCTTTTATCCCGATGTGAATATCGCCTTGTTTGCGGGATGGAACAGCATTCACCTGGGAGATTTGTTCAGTCCCGGCAATCTCGCACACGCCCTTGGCCCGGTCATATCCCTGCCCATTTTCGAAGGGGGGAGATTACGCGCCCAACTGAAGGAGAAAAATGCATTATATCTAGCCACGGAAGACCATTATCGCGCCACCATCCTCGACGCAGTGCGCGAGGTTGCCGGTCGTCTGGCCACCTGGCGGCAGATACGCAAAAAACTCCGGGCACAACGGCAGATGATTTTCGCCGCCGAGCATACCACGGCGCTGGCTGAATCTGCCTTTCATTCTGGAATTACGGATAAAGCAGAAGCCTATAGCGCGCAGATTCAGGAAACGGAAATAAAAAATCAACTGCTGGCCTTAAAGATGCAAAATGCGCAATCCTGGGTATTGCTGCATTCAGCGCTGGGCGGCGGATACACTCCGAGGAAAAATCCCACATGAGCGTGCAAAAGCCCGAACATTCGAGTTCTCCCATCCAACCGGAAAAACGCACCCGGATGCTGGTGCTCGTTACCCTCATTTTTGTACTTGCCGGATTGATCTGGGCCGCGTGGTGGTTTTTGCGGGGGCAGTACCGGATAGAAACCAACGATGCCTACGTCTCCGGCAATATTACGCCGGTGAATAGCCAAACGGCCGGTACCATCAGTAGGGTACTAGTAGAAAATACCGAATTCGTCAACGCCGGACAGGTAATGGCTACCCTTCAGGCCAATCATTCCCAGCTCGCACTGCAACAGGCAGGGGCGCATCTGGCAGCGACGGTCAGGCAGGTACGCAGAGATTTCGCCAAGGTCACCGCACTGCAACAGAGCGTCACTGCCAAAAACGCCGAACTCCACAAATTAAGCAGCGATTTAATCCGCTATAAACAATCTCTGCCGAGTGGCGCTGTTTCCGCCATCCGCATTGAAGACACGCAAAACGAAATTGCTGCTGCGACAGCACAAGTAGCAGCGGCCCAAGCGGCGCTAAAAGGCACGCAAGCCATCATAGCGGGCACCACCCTGCAAACGAATCCCCTCGTGCGCCAGGCCGCGGCGCAGTTCGAACAGGCCGATATTCAATGGCAACGCCGAGTTATCCGTGCACCGGTATCGGGTTATGTCGCGGAGCGCGCCGCCTACCCCGGACTGATGGTGCACCCCGGTCAGCGCCTATTTTCCGTGGTGCCCCTCAATGATTTGTGGGTCGTAGCCAACGTCAGAGAAACCGCCATGCGGCATGTCCGCCCCGGACAACGCGTTCAATTGACCAGTTATTACTATGGCGGCGATGTCCATTATCACGGTAAAGTTCTGGGGCTGTTGCCGGGTGCCGGTAGTGCCTTCAGCATCCTGCCGCCGGAGAATGCCACCGGAAATTACATCCATATCGTCGAACGGGTGCCGGTACGTATCGCATTACCCGCCGCAGAACTCGCCAGGCATCCACTGCGGCCCGGACTCTCCATGGTTGCAGAGATTCACTGGACGCGCTCACAAAAGCATTCTGTGCTCAAAGCTCTCACTACCACACCGGTACGAGGATACCAAACTGCTATATACAATGGGGAGTTACGGCATGCCCAGCAACGCGCCGCCGCCATTATCCGCGATAACGCGTAGGCCGGCGTGACTTAGCCAAACTTGACCGAAATCAAGGAATGCACACAGGCAACCGGCTAAGCTGCAAAACGTACGGCGTTTTACTGAAGTAAATCCACGGTTCAACCACAAGGAGCAACAACAGATGGCGATCAATATCCAACTCATCCAATCCAGCGGCGCGGCAGTTAAGGACTTAGGCGTTCAGGTTGCCGAATATTTTTATAACCATATGTTCACCCATTTCCCTGAAGTGCGGAAAATGTTTCCAGGGGATATGACGGAGCAGCGGGTACGCCTTTTCAATTCCGTTATTCTGATCGCCACCAATATCAACACCATGGAAGTGCTGGTCCCCTATCTGAGGGAACTCGGTATCGGGCACATTAAATACGATACCCGCCCGGAACATTACCCCATTGTCGGCAAAAGCCTGCTCAATACCCTGAAGCACTTCCTGGGTGCGGCCTGGACGCAGGAAATGGCAGAATCCTGGATTGAGGCATACAACCTGGCCTCCACCGTTTGCATCGAGGCAGCCTACGAGGCCATGGCCCCTTCCCGCTTCGTCCCAGTGACCATCGACGACGTACCTCCCGCCGTCTGATAGACACCTTGCTATTGGCGTACCGGTTGCTCAGGTACGCCATTATTTTGAGGTATATCCGTTATGGAATATGAAATTTGTCTGGAGCCATCCGGCATCCACTTTATGGCGGATGAGCGCCAAAATATTGTCGAAGCGGCGAAACAACACGGAATTCCCATCAAACATGGTTGTGCCAGTGGTTCCTGCGGTGATTGCAAAGGCACCATTTTGTCCGGCGCCAGCGAACAGGGGCCTTTTATGCCCCTGCTGCTCCTATCCACGGAACGTGCCGCTGGCATGGCCATTCTCTGTAAACTGTATCCACGTAGTGACCTGCGTTTGCGTGCCGAGGTGGTTCCGAAGGACACCTGGACGGCCGAGATTACCCGACTCACACCACTGGCCTGGAATGTACTGGAGTTACGGCTGCGGCCAGAACGGCCTTATCCCTACCGGACCGGACAATATGCCCGCGTAGCGGTGCCGGGGCGCCCAGATCAGTGGCGCTCTTATTCCATGGCGACGCCACCGGATTCCACCGGAGAACTGGTTTTTCATATCCGTGAATTACCTGGCGGCGTATTTAGCCAATGGCTTTTTCATGCCGCGCAAACGGGTGATGAATTAACCCTGGGCGCTGCACAGGGCCAATTCACACTATGCCCGGATAATGACCGTGATATGCTCTGTATTGCCGCCGGAACCGGTCTGGCCCCCATTGAGGCGATTATTCAGGAAAGTATCGACTTGGGGCGGACCCGGCCTATCCATCTTTTTTACGGGGCCAGAAAACAGGCCGATTTTTATCATCTGGAAGAACTGGCCAGATGGTCGCAACAATATCCGCATATCACCATCACATCGACACTTTCCGATATGCATGACACCTCCTGGACCGGCGCCCACCGACTCTTGCCCACGGTTGCCGCCAACGGCCACTGGAAGGATCATGAAGTGTATCTCTGCGGTAGCCCCGGCATGATAGAAGCCGCCATCGACCTGCTGCTCTCCCATGAAGTGCAGCATGACCATATTCACTTCGATGCTTTTGCGCCTAATGGATAGTGTTCTACGATACCGCGTTTATGATGCGCCGAGCATCTTCAGCACTTCCCCCAAAGGCTGCGCACCTACTGTCTTTAGGGCGCCATCCACCACGATGGCCGGAACGGTCTTAATGCGCAGGTTACTGACTATTTCGCGCCCTTCACGATCAGCAACATCCAGCACTTCCAGCTCCATAGGCACTTTCTGGGAAGCTTCTTTCCAAACTTTTTCTGCTTGGGGGCAAACAGGACACCACTTTGAAACCAGTATTTGTACTTTCATATTTCACCTTATCAACAATACCAGTCTAATATTATGGGTACACGTTCAGATACTAGCATAGCTCACGCCGCCCAACATCATTTCTCACACGATGGAGAACGTTATGGCCGATATAGACCAGATTATGGAACACGATCATGAACGCCTGGATCAACTATTGGGACAGAGCGCACACGCTGTTTCGACTGGGGCATGGCGGGAGGCTGCCCATTTACTAGAGGTATTCCGTCACGGGATTGTTGATGGCCATATGGTGGTGGAAGAAAGCACGCTTTTCCCAGCCTTCGAGCGTAAAGAGGGTGGTGACGATCATCCACTGACAGCATTGCTACGTAAGGGCCATCAGGATTTGCGGATATTTTTTGAGGAGATGGCTGAAGCCATCCAGGATCAGGATGCGGAAACCTTCGATGATCTACTGAGCACGGTGCAATCCATTCTCAAACAACACGATGCCAAGGAAGAGATGGAACTCTATCCCTATCTCGCAGCCGCCTTACCGGATCGTGGTGAAGCAGCGGGCAAACGCATTCTGGCCTGTGAAGCGGAGACACCATCATGAGTGAATATCACGGCTGTGAATTGCCTGAGGATCTGTTTTACGATCTCGACTATGTATGGGTGCGCCCAGAAGATGACGGCACACTGACTATTGGGGTCACGGATCCCGCCCAAACCATGTCGGGGCGTTTACAAAAGGCCAGAATTAAAAAAATCGGCACCCATCTGGATGCAGGACGGCATGTGGCCACACTGGAAAGTGGTAAATGGGCAGGCGGCGTACCAGCGCCATTTGCAGGTGAAGTCATAGCACGGAATGAAGCGCTGCTGGAGGACCCGCACCTGATTAATGTTGCTCCCTATAGCGACGCCTGGATCGCCCGGATAAAACCCGATGATCCGCAACATGCATTGGATAATGTCAAAACCGGACCCGACGCTATTGAAGCGTTGGAAGCCTGGATCAAGCGTTACGGTGTGCAGTGTATGCGCTGCTCTGACTGATCTGTTTGGGAACGGCGATAATAATGCAGGATTCCGTTACCGCATGCGTCATGACGGGACTCCTTTGTCAGGCCCGCGACGCCGCCAATGGTCATGGATGCTGAAAATCAGGTGCAGCAACCACAAAACCAGCAGGATAACGGCCAACACGCGGTGCCATGGAAGGCATCCACCATGTTTCTGCCACAGCAGAATACCGATAACCACCGTGATGCTGGCGAAAATCAGGAAAAGGCCTTGCACTGGAGCATCGAGCCCCTTCCGAAATGAGGCCGAAAAGCCTATCTCTCCACGGATCTGTCGTCCCAATTGATACCGAGTTTCTGTCGAGAATAAAAACATGCGCGCCATGACCTTGTTTCCCTGCGGAGTCGCAAGCAACCAACCCCACTCCCCCATGATGAAAACGCCGGCCACCAGACCATCCGCGACATGAAAGGAAAATATCCAGTGCATCCCCGCACCCAGCAAAAAGCCCGATAGTATCTGCATGGTTACCGTCAGCACGACACCCAGAAGGATGAACAATGCCCAGCGAGGGCGGCGGGTCGTGGTCATACGATTATTTTGTCCCCCGTCACACCATCGCCGCACCCATCTGTGCGCATTTGCCATTGTCCAGTAATCCCTCGGCGGCGGGGAAATATTTCTCCATTTTCCAATGCCACATGGACTCGATCCATGCCCACAATGGGTTCCAGAGATAGCATCACGACTTTACCTCCTCTTCAACGGCTGCAGAGTCATAGTAATTTTGACTGCTATACTCAATAATTCCTTAATCCAGGTCAAGAAATCCCAGCCAATATACTGGGTTAATTTATTTCGCTATTGCTGCTCCGCCTGCAAAAAGACGGCAACCTGATGAGTAATGACTAAAATGACTTCAGACCGCTCTCAGCATATTGAAATCTCGACTTGGCGCGTATATGCGCGTCCCCTGCCCATAGGAGGCTACCACGTACTGGCTGAGCGCCTCTGGCCTCGTGGCGTGCGCAAGGCCGACCTCTCGCTGGACGCCTGGCCCAAAGACCTCACCCCCAGCACCGCCCTGCGCCAGTGGTTCGCCCACGATCCTGAGCGCTGGGACGAATTCCGCAGCCGCTACCTTGCGGAACTGGCCACACAAAAAGAAGCCGCTCTGACGCTGCTGGCCGAAGCCGCCGGGGCACCTGTTATCCTGCTCTATGCTGCCCACGACCAAGAGCACAACGGTGCGTTGGTGCTCCGCGATTTTCTGCAGACATTGGCGGAACCAACCCCCGACGCGCCCTGAATGGTGGCAGGACATCAAGGCACATCGCCTCAATGCCCTTCGACCCAGCGCCGCAGAGCGAGCGGGTCAGGGATGGCAATGATCCGGCGCTCCACTTCTATGAGTCCTGCCTTGCGTATGCGGGTCAGCACCCGGGACAGTGTCTCAGGCGTCAACCCCAGACGCGCCGCCACCACCGCTTTCTTGGCGGGGAGTTCGATGGCCGTGGGGCCATTTACCATCGGGCACAGCTCCAGCAGATAACTCACCAGCCGCTGCTCCGCCGACTCCACACTCAGATGACGCAGTTCCTTGACCAAAAAATGCAGGCGCATACTGAGGCGCGCCAGCATCTGGCGCATCAACAATGGCCGTTGCTCCAGGCTCTCGACGAAGAGGCCCAGTGGAATCTCCAGCACCGTGGTCGCCGCATCGGCCTGCGCCGTCACCGGATAGCGGCCGCCGAGAAAGGCCACCGCCTCGGCGAAAAGATCATCGGGCTGGATGATTTCGACAATTTTCTCCTGCCCGGTCGCCGCCGCCGCACTCAGATCAATTCGCCCCGATGCCAGTAAATAGAAGGATCGGGCCGACGATCCCTCGGCAAAGAGGATATCTCCTGACTCCAGAGTCAGCGGCCGGGACTGCGCCAGTAGCGGCGCGATGACGTCCTCGGGCCAGGCGGCGAAGAGCGGAGTTTGCCGCAGGCGGGGGAGCAACACCTCCTTGTTATTCTCCATGGGAAGCACTTTCTCCAGAATATGGGACGGGCAGGAAGATCAGCATCTCTTGCCACTTGCTCGCCGTCAACCACCTTGGCCGGCGTAAGGAACTATGTGGATGAAATGTCCCGCTTGCGGCGCGGCGGAGGTCATCCAGGACAGGTGCGTACGGTCAGATGGCTGTATGGCGTTTTGCCATCCATCATGGATAGAAAAGACCAAACAAGCGAAGCAACGAGTGAAACGATTGGCGTGTTTCTTGCTGTAGTTAAAACATTCTGGACAACGACGTCCTCGCTACCTGATTCTGGGCTGCGAGGATTTTTTGTAGGTGCCGCTTATTTTGGAGAAATTGTCATGGCGCGTGAACACTCTCTCAGCGTTGGCTACGTAGCTCTGGTCGATAGCGCGCCGCTGATTGTGGCCCGCGAGGGCGGCTTCTTTGCCGAACAGGGTCTACAGGTGGTCTTGCAGCGGGAACCGTCCTGGGCGAGTTTGCGCGATCATCTGCTTTTCGGTGATCTGCTGGCAGCGCATGCCCTGGCGCCGCTGCCGCTGGCAGCAACACTGGGCATCGCCTCACCGCGGGTACCGGTGATGACAGCGCTGACACTGTCCTTGAACGGCAATGCGATCACCGTGAGCACCACGCTGCACCAGCGTTTGTCAGATGCAGGCCTGACGGGCGGTGACCAGCCCCTCCTGGCGGGTCTGGCTTTGCAGCAGGTCATTCAGGCCAAACCCGCCGCCAAGCTGCGCTTTGCGGTGGTGTCACCGGTATCTAACCATCATTATCAACTGCGCCACTGGCTACAGGCGGCGGGCATTGATCCGGCAACACAGGTGCAGATCAGCGTGGTGCCACCGCGTTATATGGTAGAGGCGCTGCGCGCCGGCGAGATTGACGGATATTGTGTTGGTGAACCGTGGGGGAGCCTGGCTGCGGTCGAAGGGGTCGGGATGCCTATTGTCAGCAGTTACGCGCTCTGGAACAACATAATGGAGAAGGTGCTGGCAGTGCGCGAGGACTGGGCTTTGGCGCAGCCCGAGGTACACCAGGCCCTGATTCGCGCGGTACTGGCGGCAGGGCGCTGGCTGGATGACCCACAACACCGGCTGGAGGCGGCACCTTGGGTGGCGGCGGCCATTGATGTGCCTGCAGAAGTCGTCGCACTGGCACTGACCGGCTCGGTGCCTGGCTTGCCGCAGCGGGAGGATTTTCATGTGTTTACGCGCTATTCAGCGAATTTTCCCTGGCATTCCCATGCGCATTGGCTGGTGCGGCAGATGCAGGCGGCGGGTCAATGGCCGGAGGGTGCGGATGCCGCGACGCTCATTCCGAGTGTGTATCGCTGCGCCGAATACCGGCAGGCGGCCTATGCCCTGCAGATTCCTGTGCCGAAAGAGGATTTCGTGGCCTGGGGTGGGGAAGCACAGCCCTGGTTGCTGGCGGATGATCAGGGGGGCACGATCCGCATGGGTACCAGCCGCATTTTTGACGGGAGCAGCGTGCTGCCGTAAAGCCGCTTGCACCATGATGATGCGAAATTCTGGTGCATCTGCACCGGTATTGCGCATCGCCCGCGCTACCCGGAGGGGTTTCGCGCCCCCGCATTCCTGTGATTTTTCGGCAGAATGTCCTGTGAATACGCCGCGCGGCGGCACAGCGCCAGCACGTTCGGTCGCACAACGCAGATAATGGCACGATAACTGCTTAAAGACTCACGAGCACTGTTCACCGACGGACAGCGTTTTGGAACGAAGGCGTTCCTGGCCCACCAGCCAGGAGCGCCTTTTTTCATGTCCAGCACTCTGCCTTTAAGGAGGCCATGATGAAAGAATTTTTGACGCTGCTGCGCACCGGCAACTGGCGGGCACTGGTTGCCAGCTTTCTCTATTTCGATACCGGTTTCACAGTCTGGCTGCTCTACGGACCCCTCGCGCCGTACATGGTCAAAACCATGGGATTGACGTCAGCGGACCAGGGTTTTCTGGTGGCCGTGCCGGTGCTGGCGGCGGCAATTTTACGGGTCGGTATGGGCAATCTCTATCAGACCATGGACGGCCGTTGGCTGGCGCTCGCTGGCATTGCCCTCTCCGCCATTCCCCCACTTTTCCTGCTCTTTTATGCGGAGGCGCCCAGCTTTCCCCTGCTGATTGTCCTCGGCATTCTGCTCGGTGTGGGGGGTGCGAGTTTTGCGGTGGCCCTGCCCATGGCGGGGAGCAATTATTCCGCCAGGGTACAGGGGACGGTCCTGGGGATCGCGGCGGCTGGTAACATCGGTGCGGTGCTGGATGGCTTTCTGTTTCCGCCGCTGGCTGCCCAGTTCGGCTGGGGCCACGCCACAGCCGCCGCCCTGCCCCTGCTGGCACTGGCCGGGGTAACAATGTTCTTCTGGGGTAAGGACAGCGCGCCGAAAAGCGGGCACGTCGGACAGGCGCTGGCGGGTTTTGCGGTAACGCTGGTCGGGCTGGCCTTTCTGGCGGTGGCGACACCGTTGGGTTGGCTCGGGCTGCACGGCAAGGCGGCACTGCTGATGCTGCCGGTCTTCGGGGTGCTGCTCGCTGGTTCGGTGCTGCCGCAGCGTTACCGCCTGGCCCTCAGGGAGCGCGACACCTGGGTCATCATCCTCATCTACAGCGTCACTTTCGGCGGTTTCGTAGGGATGTCTGCCTACATCAGTCTGTTGCTGGTGTCTTTGTATCACCTGCCGAAAGTGGACGCGGGCATGATGATGGCGCTGTTCGCCTTTACCGGTGCCATGCTGCGGCCTTTGGGCGGGATCATCGCCGACCGGGTTTCCGGTGTTCTCGCCTTACGCTGGTTTCTCGGCGGCATCGCCCTGACGGACGCCGCTTTTGCCCTGTGGACCCCGTCGCTGGCCGTGGCCGCTGCCCTGCTGCTCTGCCTTTATGCCTGCTTCGGGCTGGGTAATGGCGCGACCTTTCAGCTGGTACCCCTGCGCTGGCCGCTGAAGACCGGGATCATGACGGGTATCATTGGTGCGGCGGGCGGGATCGGGGGTTTTTACCTGCCGGTAATCCTCGGTATTGCCAAGGAGGAAACCGGGACCTATCACCTTGGCTTCGCCTGCTTCGCCCTCCTCGCCACAACGGCACTGGGGCTGGTACTGGCCATGCGCCGCCACTGGCTGCCGTGGTCACAGCATGCAGTCGCCGCCCCGGACGCCGTCACCCCCCCCACTTTGCAAAGCGCAGCGGCCATAAGCGACTAACCCCCCGGCTTCAACGCCCCCGCGGAGGATACTTTTCGAGCGCACAATCTTCGCGCCAGGGAACGCTTGCCCAGACCTCCGCGGGTCCTCACAGAAATATCCTCAAAATACTGGAGAAACCCATGTCGCAATCCTTTTCACATCGACGTCATCATTACGCTGCCGCCCTCTTTGCCCTGCTGGCCAGCACCGCTCACGCAGACACCCTGACCAATGCCATCAGCCGTGGCCAGGTCAACCTCGACTTTCGTCCGCGCTATGAATTCATGTCTCAGGTGAACAAAAACGACGCCAATGCCTTCACGGTGCAAACCCTGCTCGGTCTGGAGAGCAAGCCCGTCGCCGGGATCAGCGCCGATCTGCAGTTCATCAATGTGGCCGGGATCGTCAATCAATACAATAGCCTGAAAAACGGTAAAACAGCCTATTCACTGATTCCCGATCCAGAGGAAACCAACGTCAACCAGGCTTATCTCCAGTATGCGGGCATTCCCGGTCTGCGCCTGCGCGCCGGTCGTCAGGAAATTAATCTGGATGACGAACGCTTTGTTGGTGCGGTGGGTTTCCGGCAGACGCCGCAGAGTTTCGATGCTGTCTCGGTGCAGGACGAAGCACTGCCCGATCTGACACTTTACGGGGCTTATATATGGCGGATCAAAAACATCCTCAATGAAAATGTGCCATCGCGAACCTTTCTCAGTGAGGTGAGCTGGACACCATCCCCCTTACTGAATGCTCAAGCCTTCGGCTATGGCTATGGGAATCAGGCGCATAGCGCCATTCCCGGAGCGGCGGCATGTTTTCTGGCGGGTAATGCACAGGTTTGTAACAGCACTACGCTGGGCGTACGAGTGCAAGGCGCCATTCCTCTGGGGGACGCTCTGCACCTGCCCTACGACCTGAGCTATGCCAAACAGTTACCTTATGACAGCGGGAGTGCGGCGGTGAATGCCCAGTATTATCACCTTGGCGCCGGTCTGGCGCTGCCGGAGCTCTGGCTGCATGCCGACTACATGGTCATGGGGACAAATAGTCAGGGCAGTTACGGCTTCCAAACGCCGCTCGCCACCAAACACGCCTTTAATGGCTGGGCAGAAGTTTTTCTGACCACGCCGCCCAAAGGTTTGCGTAGCCTGTACTGCACCCTCGGCGGTAAGCTCATGGGCACCCAACTGACGGCCATTTATTATGATTTCCAGGCCAACCGTGGGGGTGCGCAATATGGGCACGAGCTGGATTTGTCGGCCACCCGCAGCTTTTCCAAACACTGGGGTGCCGGGGTACAGTACGCGGATTACCGGCGCATCAGTTACGGAGTGAATACCGAGGGCGCGTGGATTTTCGTGACGGCGAAATTCTAGCCGCAGCGTCACCCAGTTGCACTGTTTTGATGCAATTGCACCAGCGACCGCACCATAATACGTCAGAGCACAGCAGTGTATACCATAACTATCTGTTTTTGTTTGCCATAAAATCAGGTACGACTATTGCTTGAAAATTTACAATGCGATCCACAATGATCGTTATAGTGCAAAACGGCAAAGGCGTCGTCAGCAATCCGGCTGACTACGCCTTTTTTCTATTTCGGGAGCCTTAAAATGATGAACCCCGTAGCTGTACAGCATCGCAAAGCGCGTCTGGTGGTGGTCGGCAACGGCATGGCGGGTATTCGCGCTGTCGAAGAACTGCTGAAAATGGCGCCGGAACTCTACGAGATTACCGTTTTTGGGGATGAACCCCATCCCAATTACAACAGGATTCTCCTCACCCCGGTGCTCGCCGGGGAGATGGCTTTGGAAGAAACCATTCTCAATCCTCTGGACTGGTATGCGGAACACGGAATTACTCTGCACACCGGAAGCCGAGTGACGACCATAGATCGGGTGAAGCGGCAAGTGCTGACCGAAGACGGATACTCCGCGCCCTACGATCGTCTGTTGTTAGCCACCGGAGCGGCGGCAACTATTGCACCCATTCCCGGCAACCATCTGCCCGGAGTGCTCCGCTATCGGGATATGTCCGATGTAGAACAACTCACCCGCAGCAGCGAGCTGGGTGGCGAAGCGGTGGTCATCGGTGGCGGCCTGCTGGGACTGGAAGTCGCCCATGGGCTGCGCGCGCGGGGCATGGGAGTGACCGTGGTGCATCGTCGTGCCTGGCCATTGGACAAGCAACTGGATGCCCGTGGCGGTGCCCTGCTGCAGAAGGCCATGGAGGACCGTGGAGTGCGCTTTCTGCTCGGCAAGGAAAGTGCCGAGATACTCGGTGATACCCACGTCACCGGCCTGCGTTTTGCCGATGACAGTGAGATTTCGGCGGACGTGCTGGTGATGACTATCGGCATCAAACCGCGCATTGCCATCGCCCAGGCTGCAGGTTTGCAATGCGAAACCGGCATTCTGGTCAATGACACCCTGCAAACCTACGACCCGCGCATTTATGCCGTCGGCGAGTGTGTGCAGCATCGCGGCCAGACTTACGGGCTGGTAGCGCCGCTGTTTGAACAGGCCAAGGTGGCCGCCAATCATCTCGCCGAGTACGGGCGGATGCGTTATCAGGGCTCGGTCACCAGTACCAAACTCAAGGTCACGGGAATTGAACTGTTTTCTGCCGGAGACTTTATGGGGGGCGAAGGGTATGAGGAAGTTACCCTGTTGGATGGTAGTCAGGGTATCTACAAGAAAGTTATTTTACAGGACAACAAGGTGGTCGGCGGTTTGCTTTATGGGGATACCAGCATCGGTCCATGGCTGTTTCAGCTCATGCGCGATGGCACGGACGTCTCCGCCTTCCGCGACAATATTGTTTTCGGCGAAACCCATCTGGGCGACTCTGGCCATGCCGGTGAAAACCAGGCTTCGCGGCTGGCCGACGGGGCCGAGATCTGCGGCTGTAATGGCGTAGCTAAGGGCAGTATCGTCAGAGCCATCCGCGAGCAAGGCCTGTTTACACTGGAGGAAGTGCGCAAATGCACCAAGGCCAGTGCCTCCTGCGGCTCCTGCACCGGGCTGGTGGAACAGTTGCTGGCCAGCACCCTCGGCGGTTTTTATGACAGCAGCCCGCAAAAAAAGGCGCTCTGCGGCTGTACCGATTTCAGCCATCAAGAGATTCGCGATGCCATTATCCAGCAAAAGCTCCTCTCCGTACGGCAGACCTTTGCCTGTCTGGACTGGCGGCACCCCGGCGGTTGCGCTACCTGTCGGCCGGCGGTGAATTACTACGTGCGCACCGCTTGGCCAGCAGAGGGTCTGGACGATGCCCAGTCTCGCTTCATCAACGAGCGCGCCCATGCCAACATCCAGAAAGATGGCACCTATTCAGTGATTCCCCGTATTTACGGCGGAGTAACCAGTCCTGCGGAGCTCAAGCGCATCGCCGAAGTGGCGGAGCGCCATAACGTGCCGATGGTGAAGTTTACCGGCGGCCAGCGTCTCGACCTGCTCGGAGTGAAAAAGGAAGACTTGCCGCAAATCTGGGCGGAGCTGGGCATGCCTTCCGGGCACGCCTACGGCAAGGCCCTGCGTACCGTCAAATCTTGTGTGGGTACTGAATTCTGCCGCTTCGGAGTGCAGGACAGTACCCGTCTGGCCATTGAGCTGGAACGAAGACTGGAGCGCATGTGGGCGCCACACAAGGTCAAACTTGCTGTCTCCGGCTGTCCGCGCAACTGTTCTGAGAGCACCATCAAGGATTTCGGCATTATCGGGGTCGATTCCGGCTGGGAACTTTACGTAGGCGGCAATGGCGGCATGAAGGTGCGTGCCGCCGACCTCCTCTGCAAGGTGAAAACCCACGAGGAAGTCCTGGAAATGGCCAAGGCCTTTTTGCAAATGTACCGGGAAGATGCCCAATACCTGGAGCGCACTGCGCCTTGGGTAGAGCGGGTTGGCCTGGACCATATCCAGGCCGTCGTCGTGGGGGACAGGGAATCCCGGCAGCAGCTTGCCGCACGCATGGACTTCGCCCTGTCACAGGAAAAAGATCCCTGGGCGGAAGCAGTTTCCGGTCGTCTGGATATTCACGCCGCGCCCCTGCGCCGCGTCCCTGCCTGAGGTGATCATGATGGAATGGTTGGAACTCGGTAGTATTGCAGAAATCCCCGCCCTCGGCGGCCGTTATGTGGATACGCCCCAGGGGCAGATCGCCATCCTGCGCAATGAAAATGACGAAGTTTTTGCGGTCAGCAATCGCTGCCCGCACCGCGGCGGCCCCCTCGCCGAGGGCTTCGTCTCCGGCAAGACGGTGTTCTGTCCGCTGCACAACTGGCAGATTGATCTGGAGAAAGGCGAGGCGATGGCGCCGGATCATGGCTGCGTGAAGAGCTTCCCAGTACGAGTCGAGGATCAGCAGGTCTGGCTCGGGCTGGAGTGGGTGGCGCCGTGACCCTGATACGGCCGCAGCTCATGCAGCCCCTGCGCCGTCTGGAGAGTAAGTCGGCCTGCCCCTACTGCGGGACCGGCTGCGGGGTCATTATCGAACATGACGGCCAGCACATTACCGGCGTGCGTGGCGACCCCGATCATCCAGCCAACTTTGGACAACTGTGCAGCAAGGGCAGCAATTTGCACCTGAGCAGTACGGGCGAGGATCGCGCCCGTGAACCGCTGCAGCGCCAGCGCGGCAGCGAAGACTGGTCGCCCCTGAACTGGTCGGAGGCGCTGACCCAGATGGCCCGCACCTGGGCCGGGATCATCCATACCCAGGGTCCGCAGGCCGTGGCCTTTTATGTTTCCGGGCAATTGCCGACGGAGGATTATTACCTCGTCAACAAACTCGCCAAGGGCTTTATCGGCACCAATCATATCGACACCAACTCGCGGCTATGCATGGCCTCGGCGGTGACGGGCTACAAATCCAGCCTCGGTATGGACTCGGTGCCCTGCTGCTATGAAGACCTCGACAGCGCCGATTGTCTTTTTATCGTCGGCGCCAACGTCGCCTACGCCCACCCGATTCTCTTTCGCCGCATCGAGGCAGCCAAAGTGCGCCGCCCGGAGCTCCGGATTATCGTCGCCGACCCGCGACGCACGCCGACGGCGGCCATCGCCGATGTGTTTCTGCCGATTCAGCCCGGCACCGATGTCGCCCTCTTTCACGGCATGCTGCATATCCTGATCTGGGAAGGGCTCGTCAACCGCACCTTCATTGAGGCGCATACCGAGGGCTGGGAAGAACTCAAGGCGCGGGTGCAAAACTACACCCCCCAACGGGTGGCGGAGACCTGCGCCATTCCGCTCGCCGATCTACGCGCCGCGGCGCTGGCCTTCGGGCAGGCCCCGGCTGCCCTCTCCCTCTGGTGTCAGGGGCTCAATCAATCCAGCCACGGTACCGACAAAAATGTCGCTCTTATCAACCTGCACCTGGCCACCGGGCAAATCGGCCGACCCGGCGCTGGCCCCTTCAGCCTGACCGGGCAGCCCAATGCCATGGGTGGGCGCGAAACTGGCGGCATGCCCGCCCTCCTCCCCGGTCACCGCGAAGTGGCCAACCCGGAGCACCGCGCCGAAATCGCGGAGCTCTGGGGCGTGGAGAGTCTGCATCCGCAGCCCGGCTACACCGCCGTGCCCCTTTTTCAGGCGCTGGAACGCGGCGAGATTGCAACGATCTGGATCACCTGCACCAACCCAGTGCTGTCCATGCCCGATTTGACACAAGTACAGCGCGCTCTAAAAAAATCCCGCCTCGTCATCTTGCAGGACAGCTATCTCGGCACCGAAACCGCCGCCTATGCCGATCTTCTGCTCCCCGCTGCCAGTTGGGGCGAGCGCGATGCCTTGGTTACCAACTCCGAACGGCGCATCACCCACCTGCAGGCTGCTGTTCCGGCGCCGGGCAGCGCCCTGCCGGACTGGGTCATCTTCCGGGATTTCGCCTTTGCGCTGGGTGAGGCACTGGATGCCCTCGATCACCCACTGCCGGGCACCCGAGACGCTTCCTGGGCCAATCGCGCCCGGCGTATGTTTGATTTTGCCGACTCCGCCGGCATCTTTCTGGAATACCGGGAATGCACCCGGGGCCGCGATCTGGACATCACCGGCCTCGATTTCAGCGTGCTGGACGAACTGGGGCCGCAGCAATGGCCCTATCCGCAGGGCGCGCAAGCAGGGCAGGTTCGCCTCTACGCCGACGGCATTTTCCCGACGCCCAGCGGTCGCGCCCGTTTCCGCAGCCCGGAATACCTCGGGGTCGCCGAAGAAATCGACGCCCATTATCCTCTGCGCCTGACCACCGGTCGCCTGCGCGATCAGTGGCACAGCATGAGCCGCACCGGCAAGGTGGCGGCCCTTTTCGCCAGCGACGAAGAAGCCTTTCTCGAAATACACCCCGATGACGCCCAACGCCTGAACCTCAGCAGCGATGTCCTCGCCAAAGTTAGTAGCCGGCGCGGCAGCAACATCCTCCGAGTGCGCATCAATGGCGATTTGCAACCGGGATTGATCTTCGCCCCCATGCACTTCGGGCGCCGCTTTGCCCCCGCCGCCCTCTGCAATCAACTGACTCTCGCTGCCATTGATCCCATTTCCGGCGAGCCGGAGTTCAAGCACACGGCAGTGCGGGTGGAGCCGGTGATTTTCCCCTGGCAGGGTACGATCCTGCGCTTGAACGATCGGGATATCTATTTTCACGCCGCCCAGCGTATCGCCCGGCAATTCCCCTATGCGAGCCTCAGCCGCATCCGTCGGGGCGAACGCGAGGGTTTTATCCTCCGCCTCGCTGGCGAACAGGCCCCGGCAGCCGGCGAGATTCACGCCTGGGATCAAGTACTGGGTATGGATGGCATCGACATTCTCGACTATGATGATGGCCGTCGCGGTGTGCGCAAACGCCTCTGCATCCGGGGCAACCAGCTCCATGCCGCCCGCCTCTTCGGGGAAGACGCCACCCGCGACTGGCTGCGTGAACTGTTGTTAAGCGCCGCGGACGTCCAATCCTACCGGCACGCCCTCTTCGCCCCCAAAGTGCCCGTCGATATGGGCGCATGGGTGGGCTCGCGGGGCGTTTGCGCTTGCGCCGGAGTGGATGAGCGCACCCTGCGGCAGAGTATCGAAGCGGGCGCGCTCACCCTCGGCCAGATTGCGCAGGTCTGTGGTGCGGGCGGCGAATGCGGCTCCTGCAAACCGGAAATCCTCGACATTATCCGCCGCGTGCGCCAAGAGGTCTCATGAACACCATACCCCTGAACCTGAATCAGATCGTCGGCCGCGTCGCACGTGGACGCGAACACGCCGAAGACCTGTCCCTGGAAGAGGCCCAATCCCTCTTTGCCGCCTGGCTGGCAGGCGATCTCCGTGACCTCGTGGCCGGAGCCCTGTGGGCCGCCTATCGTATCAAGGGCGAATCCGTAGATGAACTGCGCGGTTTTGTCAGCGCCAGTGAGGCGAGCCTGCTGCCCGTTTCCATCGACAGTACTTATCGCCCGGTGGTTTTCCCGAGCTACAACGGGACCCTGCGCGGCGCCAATTTGTTGCCCTTGCTGGCGTTGATTCTCGCCCGTTGCGGCGTGCCGGTATTACTGCACGGCCCGGCAGTGAGCACGGCGGGGAACGCTATGACACTCACCGACCACGATCCCTCCGGACGGGTCAGCAGTGCGCAGATTTTTGCTGGATTCGGTCTGCCCATCGCCCATGATAGCGCGCATGCAAGTAAACTGTTGCAGCAACAGGGTCTCAGTTACCTGCCGATAGAGCAACTACACCCAGGCATCGGCCAGATGCTCCAGCTCCGCCAGCAACTCGGCGTCCGCTCCAGCGCGCATACCGTCGTCAAACTCATCAATCCTTTCCAAATATCTGCAGTACACTGCGCCGGGGTCACCCACCCGCCTTATCTGGAGCTTCTGCAAGCCTTTTTTAGCACAACCGGGCGTAGTGCCCTCTGCCTGCGCGGCACCGAGGGCGAACCCTTCGCCAACCCCAAACGCCGCCCCGACCTGCACACCTGTGTGGCGGGAAATTGCGCCCTGTGGATGGCCAAAGACGATAAGCCGCTGGCCCAGATCCCGGTACTGCCCGAGGATCACAGCGTTAGCGCCACCTGCCGCTTCATGGAGCAGGTCCTTGCCGGCCGCACCCCTTTGCCCGCGCCGCTGGCCGATCAGGCGCTCTGCCTCCTCTCTCTCAGCGGCCGCAGCGCGGACGTGGACAGTGCCCGAGCGCTCTTGTCCCAGACACTTTCCAGCAATGCGGAATAGCCGGAGACCTCAGCATGCAAAAGCCCTCCTTCCCTAAAGTCTCCATCGTCGGCGCTGGCCCCGGTGATCCCGAACTGCTGACCCTCAGGGCGGCACGCCGCATCGCCGAGGCGGAGATCATCTTCTACGACGCCCTCGCCAACCCGCAGATCCTCGACATGGCGGCGGACAGTTGCCGCAAAGTCGAGGTTGGCAAGCGTGGCGGCCAGAACTCGACCCCGCAATTGCTCATCCACGAACAACTCATCCGCGCCGCGCTGCAAGGTCTGCGGGTAGTGCGGCTGAAGGGCGGCGACCCCTTCCTCTTCGGACGCGGCGGCGAGGAGTGCCTGGCCCTGCGCGCCGCCGATATCGATTACGAAATCATCCCCGGCATCTCCAGCGGCATGGCGGCAGCAGCCTATGCGGGGGTGCCGCTCACCCATCGTCACCGCAGCCAGTCGGTGCTCTTTCTCACCGGTCATGAAGCACGCGGCGGCAAAGCACCGGACTGGTCGCGCTACGCCCAAGCAGCCGATACTCTGGTAATCTACATGGGCATCGAGCGGGCGGCTGGCATTTGCGCGGCACTCATGGCAGGCGGCCTCGCGGCGGAAACTCCCTGCCTCGCCGTACAATGGGCCACCCTGGAACAAAAACAGGTACGGGCGACCCTGGCACAGCTTAGTGCGGAAATCGTCCGCGCCGGACTGGGCAGCCCGGCCATTCTGATTATCGGGGCCGTGGTTGATCTCGCCGATCTCTGTGCCTGGCTGCCCAGAACAGAAGAGGCGGCGCGCCACTTACTGCAACAACCTTAAGGAGTTACCTTGCCTGAAGTGCAGTTCCTGCTGGCTCACGGTTCACGCAACCCCCAATGGCGATTCCCCTTCGAGGTGATTGCCGCGCGCCTGCAGGTATCCCAGCCGCAGCGGCGGATCATCCTCTGCTATCTGGAATTATGGACCCCGGGCCTGGACGAGGCCATGCGCGAAGCTTATGCAGCCGGGCTGCGCCAGTATCGTATTTCGCCGCTTTTCTGGAGTAGTGGCCGACACTTGCAGGAAGATTTACCCGCCCTCGTCGCCCAACTCCAGGCCGAATTGCCCGGCTGCGAGATCCGCATCGACGGCCCTCTGGGCGAATCAGAAATGATTATCCGCGCCGCGCTGCAAGCCTTGCAATGAACCCATGCACCGCATCATCCTGATTGACAACAACACCGAGCGCGCCGAGATTCTGCGCGCGGCGCTCAGTCTGGAGGGCCATCAGATCGCCGATATTTTCTCGTGGGCGGAGCTTTCCTGGCAGCGCCTGGAAAAACTGCAACCCGACGTCATCATCGCCGAAGCGGGCACACCGGAACGCGACGTCCTCGAACACATCGTCTTCCTTAGCGAGACTTTGGAACTGCCCGTCGTCGTCCTCGGCGCCCCCGAAGATGAAGACACCATGCGCCGCGCCATCCGCGCCGGGGTCGCCGCCTACGTCGCCCACGGCATCTCCGCCCGCGACATCGCCCCCATCCTCAAGGTCGCCGCTCTACGCTATGCCGAATACCGGCAACTGCGCAAGGAACTCAAAGACACCCAGAACGCCCTTTCCGAGCGCAAGCTGGTAGAAAAAGCCAAAGGCCTCCTCATGCGCGACATGCAGATTGACGAAGCCGAGGCCTACCGCCGCCTGCGCCGCCTCGCCATGGATAAGGGCAAAAAGCTGGCGGAGATCGCGGAGATGGTGATTGCTATTTGCCCTTAACCACGTCTTGCACCTTGATCACTCCGACCAGAGCATATCAACGCGCCGCCCTGCCCCGCCCTCCCCGCCGACCCCGGCAGGCGTCCACGCGATTTTTCCGCAATCCGCGCGGCAAGGGCTGACCCTCCAGATAAACCGACAGGAATTGCAAGGTGGCAGACGCACTCAGGGCGATCAGTTTGACCCCCTTGCCCTTGGGCAGATTTTTGACCTCGGCAAGGGGAAACAGCAGGCCATACCCGTCTGAAGACAAACAGAGTGTTTCTGCCTGAAGGTCGGTGACCGGCACCAGCGGCAACGGTCGCTCATCCGCGCTCAAGGTCAAAAAGACCTTGCCCGCCCGATTGCGTCCAGTCAGTTTTTCCAGGGTGGTCAGGAATCCATAGCCACCGGTTCCGGCCACCAGCCACAGGCTGTCGCTGGCGCCGCAGGCTACGGATGCCAGCGCGCCGCCCGGCTGAAAATCCACCTGACTCGACACGGGAATGCCGTCGCCGCGACCACCGGGTATTTGCGCCACGGCGATAGAATAGGCACGCCCAGAATTATCCAACAAGGCCAGCGTATCTACAGATCGCACCTCGAAGGCTTGCAACAAGGCATCGCCTTCCTTGAACCCCAGAGCCGTCGTATCCAGTCCGTGACCGGAGCGGGTACGCAGCCAGCCCTTTTGCGAGACGATCACCGTAACGGGTTCGTCGGTGACGGCAGCGGCAATGGTCTGGATGGATTTGTTGGTGATCGCCGTATCGGCTTCCAGAAGAGTGCGACGATCATCCCCGAATTTTTTCGCGTCGGCGGTGATTTCTTCAGCAATCAGTGCCCGCAGTCGGGACTCGTCCTGCAGGAGCGCGCTCAGGTACGCGGCCGTTTCCCGTTTGTCAGCCAGTTCCTTTTCCAGCTCAATGCCGGCCAGTCGCGCCAGTTGCCGCAGGCGAATCTCCAGGATGTCTTCTGCCTGAATCTCGCTGAGATCAAAATGGGCCATGAGGTCGGCCTTGGGGTCGTCGGACTCGCGGATTACACGGATCACCGCGTCAATATCCAGCAGCACCCGTAAACGGCCTTCGAGAATATGGATGCGCGCCAGGGCCTTGTCGAGGCGGAACTGGCTACGCCGCCGTACGGTAGTCACCCGATAGCGCACCCACTGCCGTAATATCCGGGTGAGCGGCATACACGGTGCTTTGCCATCCAGATCCAGCACCGTGAGATTCACCGACTGATTGGATTCCAGCGAGGTGCGGGCCAGCAGGTAGGTCATCAGACTCTGCGGGTCCTGATTGCGCGAGCGCGGCTCGATGACGATCCGCACGGCATGGGCCTTGCCCGACTCGTCGCGCACGGTATCCATCTGGGACAGCATGGCGTTTTTTGTCGTCTGCTGCTCCGGGGTAAGCGCCTTTTTTTTGCCTTCCCCTTTGGCTTGCGGGTTGGAAAGGGTTTCTATCTCCGAGAGGATTTGTGCGGTGGACACCCCCGGCGGCAGTTGCTGTACCGCGATACGCCACTCCCCGCGCGCCAGCTTTTCGACCTCCCAGCGGGCACGCACCCGGATGCTGCCGCGCCCCGACAGATAGGCCTCGCGGATTTGCCCGGGCGTCGAGATAATCTGGCCACCGCCAGGGAAGTCGGGACCGGGAATCTGCTGCAGTATTTCGTCATCGGCCATGTCCGGGCGCAAGACCAACTCCGCACAGACCTGCGCCAGTTCGCGCAAATTGTGGGGCGGAATCTCTGTAGCCATGCCGACCGCGATGCCGGAGGCGCCGTTCATCAGCAGGAAGGGCAACCGGGCGGGCAAGGTGACGGGTTCTTCCAGCGTACCGTCATAGTTGCTGCGAAAATCGACGGTGCCCTCGTCCATTTCTGCCAGCAGCAACTCGGAAATGGGGGTCAGATTGGCTTCGGTGTAGCGCATGGCGGCGGCCGAGTCGCCGTCCAGAGAGCCGAAGTTGCCCTGCCCATCCACCACCGGGTAGCGCAAGGTGAAGTGCTGGGCCATACGCACCATGGCGTCATACACCGAAGTGTCGCCGTGGGGGTGCCACTTGCCGATCACCTCGCCCACCACCCGGGCGGACTTGACATGCTTCGGTGAGCGTTGCAGCCCCATATCGCGCATGGCATAGAGAATCCGCCGTTGCACCGGTTTCTGGCCATCGGCCAGCGCCGGAATCGCCCGCCCGGTTACCACACTCATGGCGTAGGCCAGGTAAGCACGCGCGGCATATCCCGCGAGCGGCGGCTCTGGAGGTTCGCCAGAGTCCGGGGCAGCATCCCCGGATGGCGGAGGCGGTGATGCTGGCGAGGCCGCGGATAATGCAGCGACTTCCTGCACCGCTTCGGGTGACACCAGCGCGGGAGCGTTACCGGTGACCGCCCCGGTTTCCGGGGAGTGCGCATTACCGATGAGATCAAAAAGATCCCGGGTGTTAGCCATACTTGAAACTCCTCGCCTTAAATATCAATATCTGCCGTCCAGCCATCCCGCTCCATCCATTCGCGACGCCCGCCAGCGGACTGTTTGGCCATCAGCAGGCCGAAGCGGGTATGCAGTGCCGCCTGGTCGGCAGCCGTCATGGACAACGGAACAAGGGAACGGGTGTCGGGGCACATGGAGGTTTCCCAGAGCTGATCCGGATTCATCTCACCCAGGCCCTTGAAACGCTGCACCGAGATGGCACTTTCCTTGACGCCTTCGGTGCGCAGGCGATCTATCGCCGCGTCCCGCTCCGCCTCGGCCTCACAGTAGATTTTACGGGCCTTACCGCGCCAGGTGGTATCCACCCGGTATAAAGGCGGCTTGACCACGAACACATGGCCGCGCTGCAACAGCGCCGGGAAGTGCCGCAGGAACAGGGTCAGGATCAGCACCTGAATATGGCTGCCGTCCACATCGGCATCGGACAGGATCATGATTTTGCCGTAGCGCAGCCCGGCCAGCACCCGATCCGGGTCCGCCTGAAAACTGTGTGCCTCAATGCCCAGGGCCACCGCCATATTGTGGACTTCCTGGTTTTTGAAGATCTGGTCCGCATCCACTTCCCAGGTATTGAGCACCTTGCCCCGCAACGGCAGCAAGGCCTGATATTCTTTATCGCGCGCCGCTTTGGCGGAACCGCCGGCAGAGTCCCCTTCGACCAGAAACAACTCATTGCGCTGAATATCCTCACTTTCACAATCCGTCAGTTTGCCGGGAAGTGTCGCCAGGCCCGAGCCCTTCTTACGCTCGATTTTTTGCGCGGCGCGGGTACGAGCCTGGGCATTCTGGATCGCCAACTCTGCGATCGCCTTCCCCGCATCCGGATGACTGTTGAGCCAGAGTTCCAGCGGATCACGCACGGTCTGCGCCATCAGCTTATGGGCGTCGCGGCTGGTGAGCTTGTCTTTGGTCTGCCCCTGAAACTGCGGATCGAGCACGCGAGCCGACAGCACCAGCGCCATCTTACCGGTAACATCATCCTGTACCAGTTTGAGCTTGGCGGGAACGAGGCTGTGGTGCTCCATAAAACTGCGCACCGCCTCAAAAACCCCGGCCCGAAAGCCCGACTCGTGGGTACCGCCGTCCAGCGTCGGGATCAGATTGACGTAAGTTTCCGGGTTAGGGGCGGCGCCGTTAATCCAACAGAGCGCCCAGCCCGCGCCCTCCCCTTTCGCGAAACCGTTACTGTCCCCGTCCTGATAGGAGGCTCCCGCAAAAATCGCCGTGGCCAGTTCGATATCAGCGACGATTTCCGCGAGGTATTCCGCCAGACCTTCGCTATATTTCCAGACGACGGGTTCCTGCTCCGGCAGGGTGAGGCTCACTTGCAGGCCAGGGAGGAGGATGGCCTTGGCGCGCAGCAGATGGGTGAGCTCGCGGATATTGATTTTGGCCGAGTCGAAATACTGCCCGTCCGGCCATACCTGAACCCGCGTGCCATGGGTGCGCGGGCCGCAGTCTTCCAGTCGGGTCAGCGCTTCGCTCACATCCCCCTGCGTAAACACCAGGCGATAGCGACCGTTCCCCGATCCCTGGGGGTCGCGGGTTTTGATCTCGACTTCCACCCGCTGGGACAGGGCAT
>NZ_JBYCKR010000029.1:0-6429 GCF_057473505.1 Acidithiobacillus sp. TH-A35
TACAAGTATGGGAGGTGTGTGCCTGGCCGCTGTCGACGTCCAGCATTTGTTCAACATTGCCATGATCGGCAGTGATCAGCACTTCGCCGCCTACGGCGCGCACGGCGCTGACAATGCGACCCAGGCTGCGGTCTACCGCTTCTACTGCAGCGATGGCGGCAGTCAGTTTGCCACTGTGGCCGACCATGTCAGGATTGGCGATATTGCAGATGATGGCATCGTACTGGCGACTTTCAATACGGGTGACCAGCGTATCGGTCAGTTCATTCACGCTCATTTCCGGCTGCAGATCGTAGGTGGTGACCTTGGGGGAGGGAACCAACACCCGATCCTCACCCGGGAAGACCTTTTCGTCACCGCCATTTAAAAAGAAGGTGACATGGGCGTATTTTTCCGTTTCTGCGATGCGCAGTTGATGCAAGCCGAATTGCGATACCCATTCACCAAAGGTGTTTTTCAGGCGGGTGGGAGGGTAAGCGACATGCACGTCAAAGCGCTCACTGTATTCTGTGAGGGTAACGAAGTCTGCGAGATGGGGTATCGCCTGCCGCGTAAAGCCATCGAAGTCTGCTTCAATAAAGGGGCGGGTGATCTGCCGGGCGCGATCAGAGCGAAAGTTCATGAATAACACGGCATCGTGATCACTGATACACGCCGGGCTGGCACCAATCCGGGAGGCGGCGACAAATTCGTCGCTTTCGCCACGCGCATAGGCGGCAGCGAGCGCCTCGACACCCGTAGCATAGTGCTCACCCTTGCCGAGGGTGAGCAGATCATAGGTCTGCTGTACCCGGTCCCAGCGGTGGTCACGATCCATGGCATAGAAACGGCCAATCACTGAAGCCAGAGTACCGCCGTGAGTGTTTATCTCCGCGTCCAGCCTCTCCAGAGACGCTTCCGCGCAGCGTGGCAGGGTGTCGCGGCCATCCAGAAAGGCATGCACGTAAACCCGTTCGGCGCCCCGATCTCGTGCCAGGCGCAGCGCCGCGAGAACGTGTTCTTCGTGGGAATGCACCCCGCCCGCCGAAAGCAGGCCAAGAATATGTACAGCACCACCCTGTGCCTTGGCGGCATCCACCGCCGCACAGAGGGTGCCGTTAGAATAAAAGCTGCCATCGACGATGGCACGATTAATACGTTCGTACTCCTGATACACCACGCGACCGGCACCGATATTGATGTGCCCGACTTCGCTGTTACCCATCTGCCCGCCCGGAAGTCCTACAGAGGCCCCAGACGCACTGATGAGGCCATGGGGATAACTCTGCCACCAGCCATCCCAGTTCGGCGTGCGTGCCTGGGCAATGGCATTATCCTCGAGTTCCTCGCGATAACCCCAGCCGTCGAGGATCAGGAGTAACACCGGACGTGGTTTATGAGTCATCAGTTTCCTCTATGTGGCGAACGCACCCCGTTAGTGAAAGGCATTAGAACAGATCGGGCGAATCCTGTCATGGGGCCATGACCAGCGGTTTCAGATGCCAGATATCCGTGTTGTACTGGGCGATGGTCCGGTCACTGGAAAAAACGCCGCTGGCCGCCGTATTGAGGATGCTGAGACGCTGCCACTCGGTCTGATCACGCCAGAGTTCCGCCGCTTCCCGTTGCTTCAGCTTGTAGCTGGTGAAGTCGGCGAGCACCATCCACGGGTCATGGGGATGGGTGACGGCATGGACGACGGGGTCGAAAATACCTGGTTCAAAGGCGTTGAAATAGCCGCTCTGCAGCAGGTCCATGACCCGCGCCAAATCACGGTCCGCCTGAATATATATCTCTGGATTGTAGTGCCCGCGCAGTTGTCTGACCTCTTGGGCATTGAGCCCGAAGAGGAAAAAGTGCTCCGCACCGACCGCTTCGCGAATTTCAATATTGGCACCATCCAGAGTGCCGATGGTCAGGGCACCATTCATCATGAACTTCATGTTGCCGGTACCGGAGGCCTCTTTACCCGCCGTGGATATTTGCTCGGAGAGGTCAGTCGCCGCGCAGATATGCTCCATGAGGGAGACCCGGTAGTCCGGTAGGAAGCTCACGCGCAGCAAGCCCTCCGTATCGGGGTCGTGATTGATGACGTTGGCAATGTTATTGATGAATTTGATGGTGCGCTTGGCCATAAAGTAGCCGGGCGCCGCCTTGCCGGCAAACAGGACATTGCGGGGGGTCACCTCGGCAGCTTCGCCACGCTTGATGCGGTCGTAGAGGTGAATGACATGCAGGGCGTTGAGCAGTTGCCGCTTGTATTCGTGGATGCGCTTCACCTGCACGTCCACTAAGGCATCGGAAATGAAGGTGACGCCGGTATGCTGATGCACGAGTGCCGCCAGCCGTTCCTTGTTAACGCGACGTACCTCTGTCCAGCGCTTGCGGAACTCCGCATCGTCTGCTGCCGGTGTCAGGTTCCGTAAGCATTCCAGGTCGTGCTTCCAGTCGGGGCCGATGCGCTCGGTGAGGAGGTCACGCAGCCCTGGGTTGGCCCATTGCAGCCAGCGTCGCGGTGTCACCCCATTGGTTTTGTTGTTAAACTTCTTCGGCCAGAGACGGTGAAAATCGGCGAAAAGCTCATCGCAGAGGAGTTGGGTGTGCAATGCCGCGACCCCATTGACCGAAAAGCTGCCCACCACGGCGAGGTGTGCCATACGCACCATCTGCTCGCCGTCTTCTTCGATAATAGATAGCCGCCGCAGCAAGCCGGTGTCGCCCGGTGCGCGCCGTGCCACATCTTGCAGGAAACGCCCATTGATTTCAAAGATGATTTCCAGCAGGCGTGGCAGGAGCTGTCGGAATAAACGCACCGACCACCGCTCTAGTGCTTCGGGCAGTAACGTGTGGTTGGTATAGGCCATGGTGTGACTGGTGATGTCCCATGCGTCTTGCCAGTTCAGGCCATGCTCATCCATCAGCAGGCGCATCAGTTCCGGCACGGCGCAACTGGGATGGGTATCATTGAGCTGGAAGCAGTGATGTTTGGCAAAATCGCGGAAATTTTCGCCATGGACAGCGACCCAGTCCGCGACCACATCCTGAAGACTGGCGGAGGCCAGAAAGTACTGCTGGCGCAGGCGCAACTCTTTGCCGTTTTCGCTGCTATCGTTGGGATAGAGCACCATGCTGATATGCTCTGCGTTGTTTTTTGCCGCGACCGCCTCGGGGTAAGCGCCAGCGTTGAATTCGCCGAGATCAAAAATGTCGGTGGATGCCGCACGCCAGAGGCGCAGGGTATTGACCACTTCATTGCGATAGCCGGGAATGGGGATGTCGTAAGGTACGGCAAGCACATCGTGGGTGTCGACCCAACGCCAATGCATTTCCCCTTGAGCATCATAATAGGTGTCGCTACGCCCAAAAAAATGGACCCGGCGCACGCGCTCTGGCCGTTTCAGTTCCCAGGGATAGCCGTTCTTCAACCAGTGATCAGGTTCCTCTACCTGTTCGCCACCACGAATTTCCTGACGGAACATGCCGTAATCGTAGCGGATACCATAACCCGTGACCGGCAAGCACAGAGAGGCGCAGCTATCCAGAAAGCATGCCGCAAGGCGGCCCAGGCCACCGTTACCCAGGCCGGCGTCAGGCTCAACCTCGATAATGTCCGTCAGCTCACGATGCTCCTGGGTAAGTATCTCGCGTGCGGCGTCTTCCAAACCCAGATTCAGCAGGGTATTGCCCATAGCCCGCCCGAGCAGGAACTCCAGGGATAGATAAAAGGTGCGCTTGCCATTCTCGGCGGCGGCTTTTTTCTGGGTGCCCTTCCAGCGCTCGACCAAGCGGTCACGCAGACTCATGGCCAGAGCGGTATAAACGCTGCTCCCCGAGTTTGCCGTTTCTTCGGCGCCCAGAGTGCGCAGCAGATAATGACGAGTGTCCATGCACAGACTGGAGGCATCCATACCCAAAGGAGGTAGAGAACACGCGGTTTTGCTAAGGCGTGGGGCAGGCATGGTGAAACTCCTCAAAAGGCGGGTGACAGATAATCCATCATAGAGTGATGTTATGGCCCAAGGAAAGGGGGGTTATTGCTTGTTTTTTGTCACTGCCGCATCCATCTATAGAAGGGACCAATCGATAAAGGAGAATGCATGATGGCTACCGTAACTTGGGTGTTGGTGAGTAATGCCGCGGAGGCGCGCCTCTTTAAAAATGAAGGTTGCGATACAGGGCTGCATCTCTTGCAGGATTGGACCCACCCCGACAGCCGCAAACATCAGGACGATCTGGTGACAGATGCGGGAGGGCGCGTTCAGCAGAGTTTCGCCGCCGGGGCACGACCTGGCATCGAATGGCAAACCAGTCCTAAAGAGACGGAAATGCTGCACTTCGCCAGTGAACTGGCGACCTATTTAGGTGAGGCGCGAAAGCAGAATGCTTTCCAACACCTGGTGCTTGTCGCTTCTCCGCATATTCTGGGTTTGCTGCGCGAAAAACTGGACGCACCTACCAGCGCAATGGTTTCAGGCACTTTGAGCAAGGATTATACTTATATCGGTGTTGAGGAGCTCAGTAAGCATCTCGCCCAGGTCATGTGTCCATGAGGGGGAAGTAGTGGCCAAATCGCTGGCAGATTTTATACGGAATGCGCGCAGTCAAATTCGCGAAATAGACTGCGATACGCTGGAGGGCTGGCTGCGCAGCCGCGATGATGTGCTGGTGGTGGATGTCCGGGAGTCCTGCGCCTTCGTGGAGGGGCATTTGCCCGATGCTATCCATGTGCCCCGCGGCTATCTGGAGGCTTTGGCCGATCCGGAGTATGGCCATTGTCATCTGGAGTTGGCCTTGGCGCGTGGTCGGGTCGTTGTCCTTTACTGTGACAGTGGAACGCGCTCCGCGCTGGCAGCGGTGACTTTGCAGGAGATGGGCTTTACCGAAGTTTATAACCTTGGCGGCGGCATCAATGTCTGGGATGCCGAGGATAAGCCCATCGTTTCCTAAGTGGCTCGAAATCTAGCCAATGTTCTCGCCAAAGTTTTCATGATAGCGCGCCTGAAATTCCGGCCAGGTAAAGCGGTGGTTCTGGGTGCCCGGACTTTCAATCTTGTAGGCGCCCATCAGCGAGGCGACCTTGCCGATCGTTTCCCAGCCGAGGTCGCGCTCCAGTCCATATAGCAGCCCTGCGCGATAGGCATCACCGCACCCGGTAGGATCCAAAACGGCTTTGGGCTTGGCGGCCGGAATGATCGTCTCCTCGCCATCATGATAAATCACCGAGCCATGCTCGCCGCGGGTGACAATCAGGGCTTTCAGACGCTGACAGAGCTCGTCGACACTGAGACCCGTGCGTGCCTGTACCATCTGGCACTCATAATCATTGACGGTGAGGTAGTCGGCGCGATCAATCAGATGCGTCAGGGTTTCCGCATCAAAGAGGGGCAAGCCCTGGCCCGGATCAAACAGCGTGGGGATGCCAGCATTCGTAAGGTCTTCCAAGTGCTGCACCATGGCGCCGAGGCCATCGGGTGAAACAATGGCCCAATGCACGTCCTCGGGAATGCGGCCGGCCAGATGATTTTCCTGGGCCTGAAACATGGCGCCGGGGTGAAAGGCGGTGATCTGATTGTCGTCCAGATCAGTGGTAATGAAGGCCTGCGCGGTGTAATGGTCTGGGAGAATTCGCAGTAGGCTGGTGTCTAACTCTTGTGCCCCTAGGTGATCGAGGTAGGGTGTGAAGTCCTGGCCAGCGGTGCCGACAATCAGTGGGTTGCCACCTAACAATTTTAGATTGTACGCGATGTTGCCAGCACAGCCGCCAAAGTCGCGCCGCATTTCTGGGACGGTAAAGGACACGTTCAGCATGTGTACCTGATCGGGCAGAATGTGCGCCTTGAAGCGGTCCTGAAAGACCATGATAGTATCAAAGGCCAGAGAACCGCAGACGAGAGTGGACATGAAAACTCCTTGTTGGTTTTTTGTCAAAATGGGTTAATTGGTGTGGTATATTCATCTAAATCAGGCTACGATTGTAACAGGTTTCAGTTCACAGTGCTGCTATATACGAGGTGCATTAGGTCATGAAGTGGGGGTTGCGCGCTTTACTGGTATTCTCCGGGCTTGTCCTTGCTATTCCGGCTTGGGCGGCGGGCCAGTCTGCGCATGATGAGACCTACATCAATCTCTTTGGCGGGAGCACCTTTTTTGATGCATCCAGCGGACTGGCCGGCGGAGGTAATGCTGGTGTGGTTGGCTTGCGCCTGGGGCATCGTGTGGATGCCCATGTGGGGGTTGAAGCGCAAGTGGCGGCAGCCTTTGCTCAGTTGCAGAGCCCCGCGCACGCTAGCGCCGCCAATCAATACAGTGGCGCGGTCCTCGGTAATCTTTATGCTTTTGACAGCCCGGACACTCCCTACCTCTCTCTAGGTTTGGGGGCATCCAGCAACCTATTTAATAACCAGCTCGGGCGGGGCACCTCGTTGATGGGTGTCTTCGGGGTAGGATATC
>NZ_JBYCKR010000030.1:0-4630 GCF_057473505.1 Acidithiobacillus sp. TH-A35
CTGAAAGCTGCTGGCGGGCGGGCTTTCCAGCAGATCTTCCTCGAGAATATGGTGTACCGCCATCGCTCCCATCTCAATGGGCTTGGCCGGTCGGTAACGCTGCACGAATTGTTCCTCCACCTCCAGCGTCTTCAGATCGCTCACCGCCAGCCAGGCTGCCTCAATCAGATCAGGCTCCACACGGCCCGTCGTTTCGGTATCAAAAATCAATGCGCGCATGCAAAACCTCATCCCGGATCCGGCGAAAAGATGCAGGGTAAATGCCTGCTTCGCAATGGGCAAGCGCCAATGCCCGGTGGAACCCTACGGAAAACACAACATCTCATTGTTTGTACGAGTACTTTATCCAGACGTTGCTTTTTTCATCCAGCAACCCCATTCATTAAAGAGAGGAGCAAAAAAACATAATTTACGTTATCATGCCAGCGTGTTCGTTCACAGGAGTCAGACATGAACCAGGACCAGAATCAGAACCCATACCAGTTTCCGGACAGTATGAATCCGGCGGGGGCCAGCAGAGGCACATCTATCGGCGCACTCATGGGCAAAACCTATGCGCTGCTCGCGGCCACGCTCGTGGTGTCTGCCATTGCCTCTGTGTATGGCATGCACTCGGCATTCGCCTACCAGCATCCCTTCATCCTGATGATCGGCTCCTTCGCCCTGCTCTTTGCAGTGCAGTACACTGGCGCCCACCGCAGTCCCTTTGCGGTTCCGCTGGTTTTCCTGTTCGCCGGTGGCATGGGCATGATGATGGGTCCGGCCATTGAGATGTATCTGCGGATGCCGGGTGGCGCCTCAATCATCGCCGAGGCCTTGGGTACTACCGCAGCCATGTTTGTTGGACTGTCCGCGTATGCCCTGACCACCCGACGGGATTTCAGCAACATCGGCGGCTTCCTGATCACCGGCCTGGTGCTGGCCATCGTGGTGTCTCTGCTGAATATGTTTCTGCTTCACCTCCCGGCCCTCCAATTAGCCATCGCCGGTGTGCTGGTGCTGGTCTTCAGCGGCCTGATCCTTTTTGACACCCAGCGCATGATCCGCGGCGGCATTCAGGAGCCGGTCCTGCTGGTGGTCGGGCTTTATCTGGACATCATCAACCTCTTCATGGCGTTGCTCGAAATCTTTGGGGGCAGTCGCGATTGATTACCGCGTCCTTCCTGCATCGGTGGGAAGGACGATTTTCTGAAAGCATGGCAAGCACTATTTGCCATGTCGCCACCGGGGATGTCAGACATCGCCTTTTCCCGTTTTATAAACCATGACTGATTCCACCTCTCTGCAAAACCACACCACCATGATGCGCCAGTATTTCGGGCTGAAGGAACAATGCCCGGATGCGCTGCTTTTCTATCGCATGGGGGATTTCTACGAGCTATTCTTTGACGATGCTGAAAAAGCCGCCCGCCTCCTCGGCATCACCCTCACCAGCCGCGGACAGAGCGCAGGACAGGCTATTCCTATGGCGGGGGTACCCGTCCAGAGCATAGATGGCTATCTCGCGAAACTGATGCGTCTGGGCGAACGGGTGGCCATCGGTGAGCAGATTGGCGATCCTGCCACTGCCAAAGGTCCTGTGGAACGCGCCATCGTGCGGGTCATCACCCCCGGTACCATCATTGACGGTGCCTTATTGGATGCCGGCCAGGAGCCTCTGCTCCTGGCCCTCTGTCCGGACGGTCCGCGTTGTGGCCTGGCCTGGCTGGATGCCGCCGGAGGACGCCTCATGGTGAGTGAGGTAGCCGACACCGCCATCGCAGATACCATAGCGCGGCGTCCCGTCGCAGAAATCATTGCCCCGGAAGAGACGTCGCTTCCAGTCGGAATCGACCCGCAAAAATTGCAACTCCTGGAGAAAACCGGCTTTCAAACTCGGCGCACCGAGGCAGTACTTGAACGCTATTTTGGGGGACGACTGGCGAGTTTCGGGTGCAATGACTGGCCCCTCGCCTTACGCGCCGCCGCCGCACTCCTGAATTATGCCGAGACCCAACTACGCAGCAGCCTGACCCAAGTTCAACGAATTCATCCGGAGCGCACTGAAGAAGAGCTCTATCTGGACGCGACCGCCTTGCGGGCATTGGAAGTGGTGGAAAGCCTACAAGGGAATGGTCCCACTTTGCTCACCTTGTTGCAAAAAACCCAGACGGCTATGGGCGCCCGCTTGCTCCGTCGCTGGCTTCTGCGACCACTACGCCAGGGACCCGTGCTTGCGGCCCGTCAGGAAGTCGTCGCAGCGCTCACCCAAGGCAGCGGGCCGGTTGCCATTCAGAAGGCCTTGCACGGTATCGCGGACGCGGAACGCATTCTCACCCGCGTCGCCCTGAATAGGGCGAGCCCCCGTGATCTCGCCCAACTCCGCAGCACCTTGCAGGCGCTACCCACGCTGCGCGCCGCCTTCGAAGAAACAGGGCATCCTGCACTAACTGCTTATCAGGAGCGCATACCGCTCTTTGCCGCCCTCCGCACGCTGCTGGAAGAGTCCTTAGTGGATGCCCCGCCCATGACCCAGCGGGATGGTGGCTACATTCGTGCAGGCCACGATGCCGAGTTAGATCGACTGCAGCAGCTCAGCCAGAATTTGCAGGAGGTGCTGCGTGATCTGGAGCAGCAGGAACGCCAGCGCACCGGCATCGCCCAACTTAAAATCCAGTTCAACCGGGTGCATGGCTTTTACATCGAAATCAGCCGCAGCTACCAAGGGCCCATTCCCGACGACTATCGCCGCCGCCAAACCACCAAGAACGCGGAACGCTACATCAATGACGCCCTGAAAGTAATCGAAGATCAGGCCCTCTCGGCAGAGAGTCTGGCCCTGAGCCGGGAGCGCCTGCTCTTCATGCGAGTCCTGGAAGCGGCGGCCCCCGAAGTGCCGGCCCTGCAAGACGCCATGACCGCCGTCGCCGAACTGGACGGTCTCAGCACGCTGGCTGAACGCGCCATCACCCTGCACTGGTATGCCCCGCATTTCGTCACAGAATCGGTTTTACACATCCGCGACGGCCGCCATCCCGTCGTAGAAGCCCAGATCGGCAGTAATTTCGTGCCCAACGATCTCGATTTTGATAAAGAGCAGCGGATGCTGCTTATCACCGGTCCCAATATGGGCGGCAAATCCACCTACATGCGGCAAACAGCGCTCATCGTCCTGCTCGCCCACATCGGCAGCTGGGTGCCTGCCCGCGAAGCCATCATTGGCCCCATCGACCAGATTTTCACCCGCATCGGTGCTGCCGACGATCTGGCCGGTGGTCGCTCCACCTTCATGGTGGAAATGAGCGAAACAGCGCGCATCCTCCATCTCGCTACGGCACAAAGCCTGGTGATCCTAGATGAAATCGGGCGGGGCACCGCCACTTATGACGGTCTCTCCATCGCCTGGGCCACGGCCGAAGCACTGGTGGAACGGGGCGCCTGCACGCTCTTCGCCACCCACTATTTTGAATTGACGGAGATGGATCTTCCTGGCCTGCGTAACGCCCATCTCGACGCCTTGACACAAGGGGATCAAGTCGTATTCCTGCATCGGGTGGAGGGTGGCCCGGCCGCGCAGAGCTACGGACTGGCGGTTGCCAAGCTTGCCGGGATTCCTGACCCAGTCGTGCAACGCGCCCGCCATCGGCTCAGTCTACTGGAAGAAACCGCCCAGCAGCCAACCCGCAATACAGCGCCCGCCCAGTTGTCCCTCTTCCAGGCCGCTCCGCATCCGGCGGTGCATCGATTAAGTCAGATGGAACCGGACCAACTCAGCCCCAGGCAGGCCTTGGATTTGCTCTACGCACTCAAAGAATTGGCGCGGTAAACCGGGTGATGACAAAAAAACGGCCTGGCATTTCTTGCCAAGCCACTGTTTATTTGGTGGGCGGTAGTGGGTTCGAACCACTGGCCCCTGCCGTGTGAAGGCAGTGCTCTACCACTGAGCTAACCGCCCAAAATGAGTGCCTCTCATCTGGAGAGGGCACAAAATACCAATCAAAGGCATCAGGGTCAATCATTTTTTGATCTTCTCACACCCATTTTTTCACGTTACACTGCGCTCCGGTCTTAGCCCATATCGCGCACCCAATGTCCCACCAAAGACGGTTACCTTAGTCATGATGTTCCTGAGACACCTGCCGACGGTGCAGGAACCGCGTCTTTACATGGCCTTGGAGCGCACCTACCTGGGCTATTTCAAGCTCCTCTTCGTCTCTATAGGTACCGGCCTGGTCTCTGCACGTCTGGCGATGCTGTTTAAGGCGCTCCACTACGCCACGCTGGGAGACTTTTTTACTGAAACTTTCTATTGGCTCAGTTGGCCCGCCATCATCCTAATTTTTGTGGTAGGATTTCGTTTTATGTCAGACTTGGAACACATCGGAAAAGGACCTCCCGTGGCTGCGAAAGAAATCATTGATCCGCGCATTTACATGGCCGCCGAACGCACCTTCCTGGCTTGGGTGCGCACAGGCATCGGCCTGATCGCCTTTGGTTTCGTCATTGAGAAGTTCGACTTCTTTCTGGAGCAGCTCTCCCTCATGCTCCATACCAAACTCGTGACGGGAGCAGGTTTTTCCGGGATGGGCATTGTTTTCATTCTTCTCGGGGTCACCAATCTGGTGATTGGTGGTATCAACTTCATTCGCAC
>NZ_JBYCKR010000031.1:0-6171 GCF_057473505.1 Acidithiobacillus sp. TH-A35
CCCACCAGTTGCGCGTTGACCGCACGGGCGCCGACAAAATCACCAGCCAGCGCCAGATCACACATCCGCGCCATCAGCCGGGGTGCCGCATTGGCGGTGACTGAGATCACGCCATGCGCACCCAATGCCATGGCAGCGAGGGCAGCACCATCATCGCCGCTGTAAACCTGCATCTGATCCCCGCATAGGGCCAGAATTTCAGCAACCCGTTCGACTTTGCCGCTCGCTTCTTTGATGCCGACGATATCAGCACGCGGCGCCAGACGCGCTACCGTCTCGGGCAAAATATCCCCAGCAGTACGGCCAGGGACATTATAGAGGATGATGGGAAAGTGGCATTGCTCGGCGACCGCCGAGTAGTGTTGGAACAAACCTTCCTGAGTGGGCTTATTGTAATAGGGGGAAACCAGCAAGGCTGCATCGGCTTTGACTTTTATGGCCGCGCGAGTGAGTTCTATGGCCTCATGGGTAGCGTTGGCCCCCGTTCCGGCGATCACCGGGATGCGCCCTTTGGCCTGCTCCACGACGGTCCGAATCACCGCCACATGTTCCCTCATTTCCAAGGTGGCGGATTCTCCCGTGGTACCGACGGCGACCAGTGCGTGCGTCCCTTCGGCGATATGCCACTCCACCAGATCGCGGAGTGCCGTGTCATCCACCGCACCGTCCGCCCGCATGGGCGTCACCAAAGCTACCATACTGCCATGAAACATGATCCAGCTCCCGCTTTAACGCATACCTTTTCTGCTAGGGATGGTACTTGCCCGACGGCGGGCTTGGCAAGGCAAGAATCACCCGCACCGTCCACGCTCAGGGCATGGAATGGCTTTCAGCGCCTTCAGAAGGGGACGTTCAGAGAAAAAATGTGGTGCTCCCAAGGGGGTTCGAACCCCTGTTACCGACGTGAGAGGCCAGTGTCCTAGACCGCTAGACGATGGGAGCGAGCGGGCAAATTATAGGCGCTTTTATCAAAAAAGCAAGGATAAGCGGGCGTGCGATCAGCCAGCGTATTGAAGAATCGCCCAGAATTGCAGGGCAGTACCGGCAATGACGAAAACGTGCCAGATGGAATGAAAGTATTTCCAGCGATCCAGCACAAAAAAAAGGACCCCAACAGTATAGGCCAGCCCACCAGCGGCCAACCACCATAAAAACCAGCCAGGCGCAGCGTCATAAAGTGGCACCGCTGCGAAGACGGCCAACCAGCCCATGAGGAGATACAGCCAGAGAGAGGCCGACTGAAAGCGCGTCCCGCCCACAGCCAGCAGGCTAATGCCCAGTGCGGCCAGACCCCACTCCAGTGCCAGCAATGTCCAACCCCACGGGTCATGGAGCACCATCAGCGTCACCGGGGTGTAAGTGCCCGCAATAAGAAGGTAGATGGCGGAGCGGTCCACCAACTGAAAGGCGCTTTTGAGTCGCCCCGATGGCAGAATGTGATAGATGGTCGAAGCCCCATACAGCATCAAGATGGTGACCACAAAGATGCTGACACTGGCTACCGCAAGACGCGTACTGTGGAGACCAGCGCCGACCAGCCATAAGATGAAAACCAACAAGGCCCCGGCAGCGCCCGCACCATGCAGCAGACTGTTGATCCATTCTTCAACGCGGGTTTGACCCCGCACCATACCGACCGAGTCTTGTCCCATTACCCTTCCGCCATTTCGCACTCCCCGCTGGAACAGTTATAACATGACTGCCCGAGCTGTCGCCACGCCGAGTCAGACACCCATGATGGGCACACGCAGATGTTCTCCGGGCTGCCCCTCCCCGCGCGGCAGATTATTGGCCAAACGCAAGGCCTCTACACTCAGCCCGTAACGGTGCGCCACACCCGCCAGATTTTCCCCCTTGCTCAGCACATGTCGTGTCGCCGACCAAGCGCTATCCGCAGGTGGCGCCTTCACAAAATGGGCAACAACTGCATCGTGCATGGTGCGCGCGAGTACTTGACGAAAATCCGGATCGCGCAGGCGTTGTTCTTCTTCAGGATTAGAAATAAAGGCAGTCTCCACGAGCACTGAAGGCACATCTGGGGCACGCAGCACTACGAAATTGGCATGCTGCACGGCGGCATTGTGCAAATCCTCCACCCCGGCTAATCCGCGAATCATGACATCCGCTGCCGCTGCCGCCGAATTCATGGCGGCAGTCTGGGTCATATTGATGAGCACCTCATTGAGCATCGGATCGTGAATGCCCGACTGTACGTCTCCGAGGAGGGGATCCGCGGCGTTCTGCGTTTTTGCCAACCAGCGGGCTGCCGCATTGCTCGCCCCCGTCTCCGATAACGCCCATACCGTCGAGCCACATACCGTGCGCTCCGGGAAGGCATCAGCATGGATAGAGACGAAGAGGTCGGCACGCTGCTCCAAGCCCAAATGCATGCGGTCCATGAGCGGCACATAGCGATCCGTGTTGCGGGACATGACCAGACGCATTCCAGGTGTACGGTGGATCAGTTGGGCGAGAGACAGGCCGACATCCAGCACGACATCTTTTTCGCGGGTCCCTTTGGCGCCGATGGCGCCCGGATCATGGCCGCCATGACCAGGATCCAGGCAGACCACAATGGGCCGCCCCGCTCCGGCAACCGGCTGCAAGCGGGGAGATTCTACTGCGGTCGTCGCGAGCGGCATCAAGTCCAGCACCAGACGATGCGATGCACCCCCACCAGGACCCAGAGAGAAGCTGCGCCAGCGCACCGATTCCCGTAAAGGCAAACGCAGAACCAATCCGGCGGCACTTTCATTCATCTCCGCACCACCTTGCAGGGGACCCAACGCAGGCACTACGGGACGACTAAGCCCATGCTCTATCCCCGGCAACTCAATATGCAGCACTTCACCCACGCTGCGGATCACCGGCGCAGCCGTCAAATGCCGATCCAGATCAAATACCAGACGCACATTCTGTTGATAGCGACCCACTCGTAGCGCGCGGAGTCGCGCGGCGGTGGCCATATTCCAGGTACACAGCAAAGCGCTGCCCAGCGCAGCTTGTCGCAGGAACTGCCGCCTCGCGGAATTCTCACCGGGTTTCCTGACCACCGCGCCCCCATTCTACTCTTTAGAAATATTGAGTTATGAGGGTAATTTAGAGTTTATTCGGAAGAAGTCAAGGAGATACCAGGTAATCTCAGACACCCTGGCCCGCCAGCCAGCGCTGCAGTTCCGCTGCCCCCATGGCGCCGCTGACCCGCGCCAGTTCTTTTCCTGCCTTAAATAGCACCATGGTAGGAATGGAACGAATCTGAAAGCGGCCACCGATTTGCTGTTCATCTTCAGTATTCACCTTGGCGAAGAGCACACGCCCCCGCATCGCCCGACCAGCCTGCTCAAACTGCGGCGCCATTGTTCGGCAGGGTCCGCACCAAGGGGCCCAGAAATCGACCAGCACCGGCAATTCGTTTTTCTGAACATATTCGGAAAAACGGCTACTGCTGAGATTAACCGGGTGATCTGGAAAAATCAGTGCGTGGCATTTGCCACACCTGGGGTTTTCCCCCAGACGCTCTTTGGGCACCCGATTGACGGCGCCGCAGGCAGGACAAAGCAATATAAAGGATGTCATATCTTCCCCCGATTTTACATTGAACCGTACTATCCACGCTCCCAGCCCTCTTCCTGCAGCAGGGGGTCCAGGGCCCCGCGGCGATCCAGGGCCGCGATGTCATCATAACCACCCACATGCTGGCCGTTGATAAATATCTGCGGGACGGTATGCCGCCCGTGGGCGAGCTTTTGCATGATCTGGCGTTGCGCGGGGTCCCGGTCCACCCGAATAATCTCGGGGGTGACACCTTTGCTGCGCAAAAGCGCTTCGGCCCTGTGACAATAAGGGCAAATGCCAGTCGCGTACATCCGCACCGCCGCCCCCTTCATAATCACTTCTCTACTGGCAATCCGGCACTCCGCCAGGCGCTGATTCCACCTTTCAGGCTATAAATCTTGTCAAAACCGGCCTTTTTCAGGCTGGCCGCGGCACGCGCCGAACGCATACCACTCGCACACTGACAGATAACATGATGGCCGCGATGCTTCTCCAGGTCCTGGATATACTTGGGTAAGTCACCCAGCGGAATGTGCCGGGCACCGGGTAGGTGCCCTTGGGACCACTCGCTTTGCTCGCGCACATCAATGATCACGGCATCTTCGTGGTTGATCAACTGCACTGCGGCGGCCGGATCCACTTCATGAATACCCGCCACCCCGCGCGTCAATGGCCCCTTAAAAATCATGGCAATCAAAGCGCCTGCACTCAGCAACAACGGCCATTGGGACTCTATAAAAAAAAGAATTTTATGTTCCATGGCTTAGCGTCCGCAGGCCCCGGAACCCGGCACCCCGAGCTTCAGCAGGATGCGGTCCAGCGGGCAAAAGCAGGTGAAACCGCTTTGCAGCAGGTTAAAACCCACAAAAAGGGTGAAGGCCAAAAACCACTCGCTCACAAATACAGGACTGGCCGGAGCGCCCAATACCACACTTACCAGCACAAAAAAGCCGGCAACCACCCGCACCCAACGTTCGGTATTCATCTGCAATCAAACTCCTTGTGTCTGTTTTTCCAAGTGCCGTTCCCAAAGGAAATAGAGCAGTGGGATCACGATCAGTGTCAGCAGTGTGGAGGCGAAAGTGCCAAAAATCAAGGAAACGGCCAGCCCGCCAAAGACCGGATCGGTCACCATGATGGCAGAGCCAAACATGATGGCGAGTGCTGTCAGCAAAATGGGGCGAAAACGCACCGCACCGGCCTGCAACACCGCCTCTTCCAGTGCGTAACCCTGGCGCCGGTAATCGATAATGAAGTCAATCAGTAACAGGGAGTTGCGCACCACGACACCCGCCAGCGCGATAACTCCGATCATGGACGTGGCATTAAACGGTGTATTCAACAGCCAGTGTCCAGGAAAAACCCCGATTAACGTCATGGGAATAGCGCCCATGACGATCACTGGCATCACGAAAGACTGGTAATAAGCCACCAGCATCAGATAGATAAATACCAGAGCGACAATAAAAGCAGCGCCGAGATCCCGGAATACATCGAGGGTCAGGCGCATGTCACCGCCCCAGAGGATCTGGTAATGGGTAATATCATCGGGCTGCGCTGGCGAAAAGCCCAGATTACCCGTGCTGAGAGGCACACCGTCAATGGTCTTGCCATCCAGCCAGTGATTCAGCGACAACACGGCATAAACTGGGCTGGAACCCATGAGATCTCCGGTCACATACACCACAGGATGTTGATCACGATCGTAAATCGGCTTGGCCAGCGTCGTCCGCTCAATCTGCGCGATGCTCGCCAGAGGCACCGGCTGCCCGTCCCGGTTCTGCACCCGTAAGTCGAGTATCTGCTGACGCCAGGCGCGATCCGCCGGGGGAACGCGGAGAATGATATCCACCGGTTCGCGGGCATTTTCCACATGCAGGGCACCCAGTCTGGTACCCGCCACATAATCATGCACCAGCGCGGCCACCTGCGCCGGCGCGACACCGGCGAGCATCGCCTTCTGCTGATCCACCTGCAGCAGATACTCAGGCACTGTAGCGGTCACGGAGTCATCCACATTGATCATGTCATAGTCTTTGCGGAAATACTGTTCGACCATACCCGCCACCTGGCGCAGCTTGTCATAGCTTGGTCCATAGAGCTCGGCCACCACCTGAGCACGCACCGGCGGCCCCGGCGGCACCTCAAAAATCTTGATAACGCTACCAGGGAAACGTGCCCGGACCGATTGCAACGCCTTGTAGACTTCCACGGAAACGGTGTGGGACATGGGCCGTTCATCCCGCGGCACCAGGTTGACCTGAATCTGCGCGTAATTGCTGCCTTGGCGCATCATGTCACCGCGCACCAGCCCGGCGAAATCCACAGGTGCTGAACGCCCCAGATAAGTCTGGAAATTTTCGATATAGCGGTTCTGGCTGAGCACGTTGCCCACCGCTTCGGTAACCCGCCCGGTTTCATCCAGCGCAGTCCCCGCAGGGGTATCTACCTGAATCATGAAATTACTGACGTTTCCCTCGGGAAGCATTTTCAGGTTCACGCCGAGGGCGCTCAGGGGACCATTCATGCCTTGCGGGCGAATGAACTGCCACATCGGCATCAGCATCGCCAGCAAGAGCAGCACAATGACCACGATGAAAAAGATATTACGGCGCC
>NZ_JBYCKR010000032.1:0-10095 GCF_057473505.1 Acidithiobacillus sp. TH-A35
CGTTCGTTACACACCAACCCGCCCAGACGCACGCCGCCCGAATTGGCGTACTTGAGAATGCCCTTGGAGATGTTGTTGGCGGCATACATGGCCATCATTTCGCCAGACATGACGATGTAGATTTCCTGCGCCTTGTTTTCACGAATAGGCATCGCGAATCCGCCACACACCACGTCGCCCAACACGTCGTAGGAGACGTAATCGACGCCGTCATAGGCACCATTTTCCTCCAGGAAGTTGATGGAGGTGATAACGCCACGCCCGGCACAACCCACGCCCGGCTCCGGTCCACCGGATTCCACGCAGCGGATATCACGATACCCGACCTTCATAACGTCTTCGATTTCCAGATCCTCCACGCTGCCCGCCTCAGCCGCGAGGCTCAGTACGGTGTCCTGCGCTTTGGAGTGGAGAATCAAGCGGGTGGAGTCAGCCTTGGGGTCGCAGCCGACGATGAGAATCTTTTGGCCCATTTCCGTAAGGGCTGCCAGGGTATTCTGGGAGGTGGTGGACTTGCCAATGCCCCCCTTACCATAAAAGGCGATTTGCCTTAGTTTGTCACTCATTGCCATGTCTCCTGTTTCAAAAATGACTAACTTGCCAGGTGGAAGCCCCCAAAAACGGGGAAGAGTCGCGTTCCGTCCTCGCTGTTGCAAGGGCCGTGCCAGACCTGTATGTATCCACATAATGAACTGTTTTATATATAAAATCGCACCTTTCTGGTAGACCCTTTCAGGCTGTTTGAAAACCTACAAAATGCACTTTCTATGTCAGGAACCCCACAGCATTGACCGACTTATACAATTCACCGCGCCGCTATTGGGTCATGGAAGCGACCTAATGAAGCGACCTAATTAAGGCCCAACAAACTCGGTTTTGTTTGAATGGCTTAGTACCTTGTCTGGTCGACGGAAAGATTTTTTCGCTTTCCGGCTGGGAGCTATTCGGGATCTAAACGCGGGGCCGGAACTGTATGGCATAAAACCTGCTTTGATTACCCATTCAAGCAGGAAGGCTTGCTCAGTTTTGGGAGGACGATATGCAGATCGGTGTGGATTGTAAGCTCGCGGTGGGTAATCGGCGCATTTTTGTGCTGGATACGGATGAAATCGGGCGCATGGCGGTGCAATTCATGCTTCATGATGAATATGAAACCCACGAAATCGCCAGTCTCCAGGCGGCTGTCGCCAAGGCTCAGGATTGGCCGCCGGACCTGATTATTCTCGGCGAGGCGCTGCTGGACGAAGGCGGGTTGACCGTGGAGATGGTGAACGAACAATTTCCCAAGGCACGACTGATGCTCGTGGTGGGGGAAGCGCGTTCCGCCCTGAGCCGGCCCGTCATCAGTAAAGGATTCGTGTTCCTCCATAAGCCCCTGCGGCTCGAAGATGTCCGCGCCAAGGTGGCTGCCGTGTTGCAGAATTAGTCGCCGCAAGGACGCTTTTTGTCAACAGCGAACCCACCGGAGGAGCAGCGTCCGGCCCGTGCGCCGTCCGTCAATCCCGGTAGCAATCTGACTGGGATTCCGTCCGGGCTGTTGATCAGTGCTGAATTTCATGCGTTCCCGATGCCGCTACATATCGCCGGGGTGCGCGATGGGCACCCTGCGCTTTTCCAGAGATTGTCGCTGGTACGGGAACAGTGCGAGGCGGGACAGGTCTTCCAGGCGTACATGGAAGAGATTTTTGCTGGCGGGTATGAGCGCACGAAGGGCCGACGCTTCAGGGCGAGCTATTTACGCCTGCTCAAAGGCTGGGGATATGACAGCAATTCACCGGAAGGTGCGGTCATGAAGGGCTGGGTGGAGAGCCGGTTCGGGATCGCCCCGAATTTTCACCGACAGGTGATCGGTCGTGTGGGTGATGCCGCCTGGATTCAGTATATGACCGACAAAATGTCAGGGCGATTTGATAATAATGCGATCTGGTTGCAGCTTGACCTGTTGTTTGAATTCGCACAATGGTCGGCGCGACGTTTTCTGGCATCTGGACAGCGGCACGTGCGCTTGTTCCGGGGAACCAATGATTTTGCGGAACATCCTATTCTCTGGAAAGCCGGAGCGCGGCAGGGGGTGATCCGGCTGAACAACTTGGTATCCTTCAGCAGCGACCGGGACGTGGCCAGCGCATTCGGCGATTACATACTGGAGGTGGAAGTACCTTTGGTAAAACTGCTCTTCTTCAAGGGCCTGCTGCCATGTCGCGCACTCCAGGCGGAGAGTGAGTATCTGGTGATCGGCGGTGAATACGCGGCACACATGCACTATTACTGAGGACGAGAAATGGGCTATGACTTGCGGGAGAGGGCATTAGGCGCCTACCTGGGATTGGCGGTCGGGGATGCCCTGGGCGCGACGGTGGAGTTCATGAGTCCCCCGGAAATCCGGGAGGCATATGGCGTCCACCGCAATATGACCGGTGGCGGCTGGCTGCATTTACGCCCCGGACAGGTGACCGACGATACCCAGATGTGTCTGGTGTTGGGGCGGAGCATCCTTGCCGATGAACAATGGTCCATTACCCGCTTTGGCGAGGGGATGGTGCAGTGGTTGCGCGGCCATCCCGTGGATGTGGGCAATACCTGCCGCCGGGGAATCCGGCGCTTTATGCTCAACGGCAGTACCGCCGCCGAACCGGCGGAATGGGATGCCGGCAATGGTGCGTGCGTGCGCAATCTCCCCGTGGTGTTGGCCACCCTGAACGCCCCCGCCGCCTTCCGGCTGATCAGTGTAGAACAGGCGCATTTGACCCACCATCACCCACTGTCGGATATCGCCACCCTGACGCTGGGGGAGATGTTGCGCGGCGCGCTGCGCGGTGACGGCGTTTCATCCGTGCGGCGCCTGGCGGATGAACTGGTTGCACGGTACCCGGAATTCGATTTCAAAGAAATTCCCCAGGCCCCTACGCCCTATATTGTGGATACGGTGCGTGCCGTCCTGTATGCGCTGCTTCATACCGATAATTTTAAAGACTGCCTGATTACGGTGGTAAATCAGGGTGGGGACGCGGACACCACGGGCGCTATCGCGGGAATGTTGGCGGGAGGCCTGTACGGGACTTACGGGCTTCCCGGTGCCTGGTTGCAGCGTCTGGATCCCGCGGTTCAGAAAGAAATCGCGGGGCAGGTGGATCAGCTTCTGACCCGGGGTGAGCGAACAGATCATGAGCAGTTGCCGGCCAGCATGCCGCTGTGTGTCTTATTTTACGAAAAACCAGGCTGTGCCAATAATGCGCGGCAGAAAGCACTGTTGACGTCTGCCGGCTGTGTGCTGGAGGTGCATGACTTATTGAAAACCGCCTGGACGGCGGAAACCCTGCGCCCCTATTTTGCAGATCGACCCGTGGCAGAGTGGTTCAACCCGGCTTCGCCGCGGGTAAAGTCGGGAGAGATCGTTCCGGAGGCGTTCACGGAAGCCGGGGCACTCGCCGCAATGCTGTTGGACCCCCTCCTTATCCGTCGCCCGCTCATGGAAGCGGGAGGCGCCAAAATCGCTGGTTTTTCTGAAGATCAATTACGCCTGTGGACGTCCATATCTCTTGATGTGTACACTGGGGATGTTGGCGCCTTTCCAGACAATTGTCGACGCTCGGTGCCTTGCCCAAGCGTCAGACGGGCCAGCAGTCTCAGCAAAACTCCAGCCGCCTCATCCCACGCCAACGCCTCCTGAGCGCTGTAGAGAAGAGGACACTATCATGAAAGATCGTGTAACACCCAATCATTTTCAGGAGCTGACGACCATCTATGAGGTGAGTAAGGTGCTCAGCTCCTCCATGGATCTTGAACACACCCTAAATGATGTGTTGAAGACGCTGGAAAGTCATCTGCATATCTCACCGTCCATGATTGTGTTGCGTATGAACGAGGAAGTAGTGGGGGTAATCGCTGCCACAGGTTTGTCTGTTGCGGAAATAGAACGGGGGCGTTATCGGTTAGGGGAGGGGATGATAGGCAAGATCATGCGTGCCGGCATGCCGATAGTGATTCCTGATGTCTCTCAGGAACCGGCTTTTCTGCACCGCGCCTTTGAACCGGAGATCAGTCAGCGCTTGCATGCTTTTGTAGGGGTGCCGATTAAGGTGGGGTATGAGTGTATCGGCGTGCTCGCTATCTATCGCAGTGAGCGACACAAGGGCGTGAGTTTCCGCTCTGATGTCCGCTTGTTGCAGATGATCGCCAATCTGGTGGGACAGACCGTTAATCTGCATCAGGGTATCTCGGCGGAACGAAACCGTCTTTTGCAGGAAAAGCATCGTCTACAGAAGGAATTACAGAAACGCTACAGCATCAAAAATGTCATCGGCAACAGCCGGGCCATGCAGGCGGTGTTTTCTGACGTGCACCAAGCGGCGCCAGGCAAGGCAACCGTGTTGCTGCGCGGTGAGTCGGGCACCGGCAAGGAAGTCATCGCCCGCGCCATTCACTATCTCAGCCCCCGTCGCGACAAAGCCTTTGTTTCGCTCAATTGCGCGGCGCTCCCCGAAAGTATTCTCGAATCAGAGCTCTTTGGACATGAGCGCGGTGCTTTTACCGGCGCCACCCAAGAGCGCAAAGGGCGCTTTGAACTGGCAGATGGCGGCACGCTGTTTCTCGACGAGATCGGCGATATCTCTCCGGCTTTTCAGGCCAAGCTCTTACGGGTGTTACAGGAGCGTGAATTCGAGCGGGTGGGCGGCACCCAGACCCGGCGAGTCAATGTGCGCATTATCACTGCCACCAATCGCAATCTCGAAGAGGCGGTGAGCAAGGGCGAGTTCCGCGCCGATCTCTACTACCGGATCAATGTCGTCAGTATCTTCCTGCCCCCACTGCGGGAACGTCGTGAGGATATCCCCGCCTTGATCGAACATTTCCTCGCCCGTTACAACGCCGAGAATCAGCGCAAACTGACCCTCACCCCGGAAGCTTTGCAAACCATGGTGTCCTGCTATTGGCCGGGTAACGTGCGGGAACTGGAAAACTGCGTCGAACGCACCGCCACCATGATGCGCGGCGATATCATTCGCAATCTCGACGTGCCCTGCCAGCGCAATCAGTGTCTCTCCATGGCGCTGCGACCGCTGGAAGGAAGCCATCACATCGTCACCATGAAGGTGTCAGGCAGTAGTAGTATACCGCTTTCCGTAATGCCCGAATCTGCGGAGCAAGCGGTGGATGCCTTGGTCGCAAACAATGAGGCGAGTGCTGCACCTTTGTCGGAAAGGGATCGCCTGATCCAGGCCATGGACCGCTGTGGCTGGGTACAGGCCAAAGCCGCTCGTTTGTTGGGGACGACTACCCGCAAACTTGGTTATGCCCTCAATAAACACGGCGTAGAAGTTAAAAAACTCTAAACCAGAAACGCTCAACCAGGGGCGGCGAACGCCCTACCCATCCTCACTGTGCCCACCGCCTTTCGTGCTTGCCCTGCTATTTTTACCCCTCCCCATTTGTCCGGTTCTTGACAATTTTCGCCGCAGTGCTGAAAACGCACGTAATGTTACCGACAAAGCACCGGATGACTTAATCTAACATCTTGAAAAACAAAGGCAGCATATGCTGGCATCACTTTTGCTTAAGGTAATGCAAGCGTCAGCTTCTTAGGAGCAAGCCGATACATCCATGAGGCGCGCGGTTTTCCATCGTTCACTGAAGATCCGTATGGAGGATTACGCCCATGGCATCCCAAATAATTGCTCTTTCCAGTATTGCCACACCCAATAACGGGGTGGATCTGGATGAGATTATGCAGCAAAAGGCAGAACACCAAGGTTGTGGTACGAGCGGCGGTTCCGGCAAGGCCAGTTGTGGCACCGGAGCGGGGCAGGGAGATCTGGCACCGGAGATATGGGAAAAGGTCAAGAATCACCCCTGCTATAGCGAAGAAGCGCATCATCATTACGCCCGTATGCACGTTGCGGTGGCGCCCGCCTGCAATATCCAATGCAATTACTGTAACCGCAAATATGACTGCGCCAACGAAAGTCGGCCGGGTGTCGTCAGTGAAAAACTGACGCCGGAGCAAGCGGCCAAAAAGGTGCTGGCCGTGGCTTCCACCATTCCGCAAATGACCGTGTTGGGTATCGCCGGTCCGGGTGATCCCCTGGCCAACCCCGAGAAAACTTTCAAGACCTTTGAACTGATCTCGAAAACAGCGCCGGATATCAAGCTCTGCCTGTCAACCAATGGCCTGGCACTCCCTGACCATGTGGATACCATTGCCGGTTTTAATGTGGATCACGTCACCATCACCATCAATATGGTGGATGCGGATGTAGGCGCACAGATCTATCCCTGGATTTATTACCAAAACAAGCGGTACAAGGGGCGCGAAGCGGCGCAGATACTCACCGACCGGCAAATGCAGGGACTGGAAATGCTGACCGAGCGCGGCATTCTCTGTAAGGTGAATTCGGTCATGATCCCGGGCATCAATGATCACCATCTGGTGGAAGTCAACCGGGCAGTCAAGAGTCGCGGAGCCTTCCTCCACAACATCATGCCCCTGATTTCCGCCCCTGAACATGGCACGGTTTTCGGTTTGAACGGCCAGCGTGGCCCGACCGCGCAGGAACTCAAGGGCCTGCAGGACAGTTGCGAAGGCGAAATGAACATGATGCGCCACTGTCGGCAATGCCGGGCGGACGCGGTGGGTCTGCTGGGCGAAGATCGTTCGGCAGAATTCACGACCGAAGCCGTAATGGCGATGGATGTGGAATATGACCTCGAATCGCGCAAGGCCTATCAGTCGCTGGTGGAGCAGGAACGCCAGGCGACGGTGGACGCCAAGCGGGCGGAGCTGGAAACCCTGGCCGGCGAGCAATCCGATGTCAAAATTCTCATCGCGGTGGCGACGAAAGGCAGCGGGCGGGTCAATGAGCACTTCGGTCATGCCACCGAGTTTCAGATTTATGAGGCGAGTGCGTCCGGGGCGAAGTTTGTCGGTCACCGTCGCGTGGACCTCTATTGCCAGGGCGGTTATGGCGAAGAGGAAGCCCTGGAAACCACCATCATCCGCGCGATCAACGATTGTACGGCAGTTTTTGTGGCCAAGATCGGTGGCTGTCCGAAAGCCTCGCTGGAGGCGGCCGGAATCGATGCGGTGGATCGTTACGCTTTTGAATATATCGAGCAGTCGGTCATTGCCTACTATCGGGATTATCTCGATAACATCCGTAGCGGGGCCATTGTCCATGGCCAGCGCGGGGATGCGGAGATCCGGCAAGGGGCGTACATAGCTGCGTAAGGTTATCGGGGGAGATCTCCTCCCCCATTTTTGTGAAAAGGAGAAACATCATGGCTTTTAAAATCGTCGGTTCCCAATGCACCAGTTGTTCGGCCTGTGAACCGGAATGCCCGAATATGGCCATTTCCGAAAAGAATGGCACCTTTGTGATCGATCCGACCAAGTGTACGGAATGCATAAACTATTTCGATGAACCTCAGTGTGTGGCGGTATGTCCGGTGGATGACACCTGCATCATTGACAACAACTATCCCCGTTACGTCGCTTAGGAGTCTGTCATGGAACTCACCTTTACGCCTAAAGCGGAACGCTTTATCCAACGGATGATCACCTTTGGCGGTGGAAATGCTTCCAGTGCTTTCCGCCTTGCGGTGAAGCCAGGCGGGTGCTCCGGCCTCTCTTACGATTTTCGCATTGTCGACGCGGCGGAGCCCGGCGATGTGGCCATCACCAGTAATGGCATTCCGGTACTGCTGGAACAGAAGAGTGTCCCTTTTCTCAACGGCGTCGTCGTCGATTGCGAGGACAGCCTGATGAATACTGGGCTGGTCTTTACCAATCCCAATGCGGCGGCCAGTTGTGGTTGCGGAACGTCATTTACACCCAAGGAATAAAGCCGGGTCCCGGAAACGGTGAGATTGGAGGGAGGAAAACATGGAAACCTGGATCGTTCATCATACGAATACGACTATCCATCGTTGTGCAGCGAATACGGCAGCACTCCCCCCGCATCTCGACGATATCGATTTCCGCGGTGCGGAGATATTTACCCGCATACCAGCCAGGGAGCAGCGTCATCTCGCACGTGCTTACAGCAGTTATGTCTGCTGTGAGGAGTGCGAAGCGGCTCTGCTCAACCCCGTGAAGCATAGGGGTGCAGCATGAGTAATATCTGGGACGATGAATGGTTGAACCGCCGTTATTATGAAGGCCTCCTACCGGAGGCAGCGGAACGCCATCTGCATCTCGCGGCGCGCTCTTATGCGGACGATGTGCGCGCCGAGGATCATCTGATGGATGCCATCGCCATCGCGCCCGAACACATGGTCGTTTACCTGGGTTTATACAAATTTTATTTCTATAAAGGCCGACTGAGCGAGGCGCTGGCTACGGCCCGCATCTGTCTGCAGCGTAGCGCCGCAGAATTGGGTATTGATCCGGACTGGCGCAAGGTAAGGGAACGGCAGGCGGACTTTGGCAGTTTTGATGCACCGCGGGCACGCTTTTATATGTTCGTGCTGAAAGCCTATGGTTACCTGCATTTGCGTCTGGGTCACCTGGCTACGGGCAGCAAAATCATGGACAAACTCATCGAACTGGACCCGACGGATAAAATACAGGCCCGGGTGCTGCTGGAAGTCCTGCAAAAAAAAGAGGAAGACGACGATGAGTGATCCGGACGAGGCCATTGACTGGCAGGGCGGTGCCGTCTCCTGTGAAGCCTGCCCTGAGCGCGGGATTCCGGAGGTGAAGTGCGAACCGTTGCATGCCTGTATGCATGATCGTTACGCCAAAAGGGTGGATCGCTTTTTTCGCTGGAATCCGCAGATCGCCAAGGATTATCTGCAACACGGCTACTTTGAGGTGCGGGCTTGCGCCGCACGTTATGCGGATATTTTTCATCTGCCCGCACTGATGAACGATCCCGACGAAACCGTGCGCTGGGCGGTAGCGCAAAGGCTTCCACAACGCTATCTGCTGCGAATGATCCACGATCCGCATCGGGAAGTGCGTATCCGGGTAGCCGTGCGGCTGGATGACCGTAACCTGTCGGCCATGATGCACGACGCGGATTATTACGTACGTCTGGAGGTAGTGCGTCGTCTGCCCAAAGGCCTGTTGCCGCTCATGATGCATGATTCCGATGTGGAGGTCCGGCGGGTTGTGGCCAAACGCATCGGCGTGGATGCTCTGGTCAAAATGCTGCAGGACGATGATCCCAGGGTCCGTCTGGATGCCATTGAACGTGTACCGGTGTCGATCCTTTCCACACTGGTTGACGATGCGGATTGGCGTATCCGCTATGAGGTGGCGGCGCGTGGGAGCCAGGAAGCGGTAATCAGCCTGTTGGCGGATGAGGATTATGAGGTGCGTCGTTGCGCCGCGGAACGCTTGGGGAAAGGCGATACGTCCAGACAACGATTGCCAGGGGAGGGTGGGACATGGCCGGAATGAGCAGAGACAGTGCAACGGTGGAGTTGGGCGCAGAACCCGAGTTCAATTATGGAGATAAAGTCCGTTCCCGCAAGCATGTGAAAAATGACGGAACATTCACCGGCGCCGAAATTGGCGAGGTGATTGTTACAAAAGGCGATGTCGGTTTTATCATCAGTATCGGGACCTATTTGCAACAATTTTATATTTATGGCGTGGATTTTTATGAACGTGGTCATCTGGTCGGTATGAAGGGCCGTGAACTGGAACTGATCGAATACAATCCGAGTCAGGAGGAGAAAATCTCATGATGGATCTGCGTCCTCCCCGATTTGATTGGGGCCTCAGGGTATTGGCTGGCGATGATATTTTTAATGACGGGACCTATCCGGGGGAGGCCGAAGGGGCCTTGCTGGTGGTCAAGGACAGTCCGGGAGAAATCGTGCGGGTAGGACATCATGAAGAGAGCAACACGCCCCTCTACCTCGTGGAGTTTGCCAACGGCATGGTGGTGGGTTGTCTGGAAGAGGAAATATTACCCCTCGGAGAGCCGAAGCCATGAGCATAACGCGCAGCATTTATCTCGATAATAATGCGACAACGGCCTTGGCGCCGGCAGCATTGGATGCCATGTTGCCCTATTTGTCGACAGAATATGCCAATCCCTCCAGCGCATCTGAAGCGGGCATAAGCGTCAAGAAAGCTTTGGGTGAGGC
>NZ_JBYCKR010000033.1:0-2317 GCF_057473505.1 Acidithiobacillus sp. TH-A35
GCCTTCGACAAGGCGGCGAAGATGATGGGACTGGGCTATCCCGGCGGGCCGGCGCTGGCCGGCCTGGCGGAGGGGGGAGATGCCCAGGCTTTTCGCCTGCCGCGGCCGCTGCTGGACCGGCCGGGACTGGACTTCAGCTTCAGCGGTCTGAAAACGGCCTTCCGTCTAGCCTCCATGCCCATCGCGCCCGACGATGTGCAAAAGCGGGTTGACCTGGCCGCCAGTTTTCAGGCCGCGGTGGTGGAGACGCTGTTCAGGAAATGCCAGCGCGCCCTGCAGCAGACCGGGCTGAGGCGTCTGATCGTGGCGGGCGGGGTCGGCGCCAACCGGGCGCTGCGGGCCGCCCTGAACGGCCTGGTGTCTGAAGGTGTCGAAGTCTTTATAGCTGATCTCGCGCATTGTACGGACAACGCAGCGATGATCGCCCTGACCGGTGCCCTGCACACGGAGCGGGCCCAGGCAGCCACAGCGGACTTCCCGGTGCGGGCGCGCTGGTCCCTGACGGAGGAGGAAGCGTGATGAACGAGCCATTTTCTCTGGATATGATCGTCGACGAGCTGGCGGCGCAGGATGTCGACTTTCAGGAGGGCCTGGACTGGCAGCAGACGGATCATCCGCAAGAAGCGGCCATCGCCTTCAGGCGTGCACTGGAGCATGGCCCGAAGAGCGCCGTGATCTGGACCTTCTACGCCTGGGCACTGTCTGCTTCCGGCGACCCACACGGGGCCATTGCTGCCTGCCGCCGCGCCATCGCCTGTGATGCGGAGTGGGGGCAGGCGTGGAATGATCTCGGTGAATATTTGATGGATACCGGTCGTGAAGATGAAGCCCTCTTCGTGATTCGCCGCGCCCTCAAGGCCCAACGCTTCGACAGTCCGCATCTGGCGCAGATGAATCTCGCCCGTTATTACCTATACAAAGGCAGCATGCGCCGTGCCCTGGCTGCGGCGAAGGAGGCCCAGCGGTTGGTCCCTGGTTTTCGCCCGGCGGCGCGACTGGCGGACTGGATCAGCGAACGGATGCAGGAGTGGAACATCAAGGATTGACGAGCCTCAACGCTTTTTGAAGGGACGTTCGCTGCCATCCAGCAGACGGCGGATATTGCTGCGGTGCCGCCAGAGGATCAGCAGCACCAGCACCATGATGAGCACCCGCATACTCGTCGCAGAAGATACCGCAAAGACGATGGGCACCGCGCTGACCGCCGCCAGCAGCGCCGCCATGGACGAAACGCGCGTCACCGCAAACACCAGTATCTACAGTCCCAATATCGACAAGCCCAGCACCGGCAGGAGAGCCAGCAGAATACCCAGCGCCGTGGCCACCCCTTTGCCGCCGCGAAAACCAAAAAACACCGGATAGAGATGGCCGAGAAAGGTGGCGAGGGCCACGGCGGCCAGCGCCCAGTCCTCCAGCCCGAGCAGGCGGGCGATGACGATGGGGATGACGCCCTTGATCAGGTCGCCGAGCAAGGTCAGCAAGGCGGCCTTTTTGCCGCCAATACGCAGGATGTTGGTGGCGCCGGGATTGCCCGATCCGGACTGGCGCGGGTCCCCCAGACCCAGGGCGCGCGCCACCAGAATGGCGGTGGCAATGGAACCGACGGCATATCCCCCGCCGATCAGGGCAACATCCAGAAGAAGTGACATGCAGTGCTTTAGCCGGAAAATTGGTTATTATAGGCCGAGCTGCGGCGGATTGCCGCTTTTTTCGGGATGACCATGGATATTCTTTTTGTACGTGAACTCAAGGTGGACACCCGCATCGGCATCTACGACTGGGAACGCCAGGTTAAACAGACGGTGCTCGTCGATCTGGATATTGCCGCGGATGCGGGGGCTGCGGCGCGGACCGACAAGGTGGAGAACACTATCAACTACCAAACCATCTGCCAGCGCCTGGTTGCCCATATCGCCGCGTCAGAAGTGGAACTGGTGGAGACCCTGGCCGAGCAGATAGCTGGTATCATTCGCAGTGAGTTTGGTGCGGCCTGGGTGCAGGTGACGGTGCACAAACCCGCCGCCGTGCGCGGAACACGGGATGTGGGGGTACGGATCGAGCGGGGCAGTCGCCTGCCCTGAGCGACCAAAGGCCCGATCAGGCCGACACCACCACCCCATGCAAATCATGGGTATCCGCTCGGGTGATCTCCACCTCCACCCAGTCTCCGACCTGCAACCCCGCCGCCTTGCCCAGATGCACTACACCATCGATCTCCGGGGCATCGCTGGCCGAACGGGCGGTGACCTTGCCGCCACCCCGGCCCACTTCGTCCACCAGTACCCGCTGATGCTGGCCCACCCGCCGTTGTAGCCGC
>NZ_JBYCKR010000034.1:0-1875 GCF_057473505.1 Acidithiobacillus sp. TH-A35
CGTTGCCGGTTGCGCTGTGCCTCGGCACACCAGACCGCCACTTTCAGGCCAAAAGTGATGGGCTCCGCATGAATGCCATGGGAGCGGCCGATCATCACTGTATCCTTGTGCTTCCAGGCCAACTTCACCAAGGCCCGGTACAAGCGGTCCATCCCTTCCAGCAGCAGTACCCCGGAACGCTTCAATTGCAGCGCAAAACCCGTATCCACTACATCTGAAGAGGTCATGCCCAGATGGATGAAGCGGCTGGACGGCCCCACATGCTCGGCCACGGACGTCAGAAAGGCGATGACGTCGTGTTTGACTTCCAGCTCAATTTCCGCAATACGGGCGCTATCAAAAGCGGCTTTCGCCTCGATCTCGGCCAGGGCGTCGGCAGGAATCTGTCCCTGCACCGCCAGCGCCCGGCAGGCTGCCAGCTCCACATCAAGCCAGGCCTGATATTTGGCATCCTGCGTCCATAAGGCACCCATTTCCGGGCGCGTATAGCGCTCGATCATGCCATGTCTCCATTTTTGGGAGACAGGCCCGACTGCAGCTTGTCGAGAATATCTGCGGACCATGTGGCGGCATTCTTGCCAACGCCCGGCGTCGCCTCCAGTACGCTGCCCTCGTTGTTTTTCATGCGCAGCAACTTCACCTGCACCGAGACGGGTTTCTGCTTTTCCGGACTGCTCCAGATGGCCTTGATGTTGTCCCAGGTCCGCTGGAAGATGCCGCCGATGAAGCTCTGTTTCTGAGCCGCCTGTGCAGCACCGCCCTGCACTTGGACATTCCACACCCCCGTGCCCTCACTTTGCACAGGATAACCCAGCCCCTGCAAAACCACTTGTACTGCTGGCTGCGCCTTGGCGGGAACCGCGTTCAACACCAGATAAGGACCGCGATCATCCTGGTAGCGGGTCACTTTGATTTTCGGCATTTCTGCGAGGAGTGACTCCTGGCTCAGACGCTTCTGCACCGCTTCCATGATCCGCCGGTTGTGCCCAGCGTCGGCGGGCACCTTCTTCCACTCCAGACTGCTACCGTTGGGATCATTCCGGACGCGCTCCTGCTGGACAGAAAGCAGTTCCGCGCCATTTTCGCCAGCGCTCAGGTGGAAGGTATATTTCTCCCGATAAGTAGGTGCTACGGTGTTCCCCAGCACGAAGGCCAGACCACTACGGAAATCCCGCCAGTTGGTAACCAGTTCGCCCTGTTCTGGAGAGAATTTCGCCACCGTAGTCTTGTCTGCCGCCAGTGTCGCTTTCAGGGCAGCCCAAACCTGCGCGGGCTTCGCGGTCGTGCTCAAACGCAAATCCGCGCCGGTACCCAGGATCTGCGCGCCTACACCCGGCAGCATTTTCTCTTCTACTGGCTGCTGCCCGGCCGCCTCGTGGGGTTGAAACAGTCCGTAACCACCGGAGGCGGCACTATTCGCGTTCGTCGGCAATTCGCCGGAATTCGCCGTCCCCCCAGGTGAAGTCACCGCCCCCCCCGGTATGGTAACCCCCGGTTGCGGCGCCTGAGCCAGCAGATCCGGTGGGATCTTCAGGGGTTCCATCACCTTGGAATCCTGGTATTTCGGGCCACTATTAGACTTGAAGAAGGGAATGTAGGAACACCCCCCCAAACCCAGACTGGCAACCACGGCGAGAGCTACGTAACGGCGCATGCAAGACTCCACTAAACGCGACCAGGCGCGAGAATGATTAGATACACTGCGCCCGACGCAAACTTTCGCGCAGACGCTCATGATGGGCGGACGAAAAAGGGGTCAGGGGCAGGCGCAGAGCGGGCCCCATGCGGCCCATCTCGTGCAGGGCCCATTTGACCGGGATGGGGTTGGACTCCAGAAAGAGATCCCGGTGTAATCCCACCAGTTGCGCGTTGACC
>NZ_JBYCKR010000035.1:0-3759 GCF_057473505.1 Acidithiobacillus sp. TH-A35
AGAACCGCGGCTTTCGCTAATGTGCTTTGTGCGTCTTTAATGCGTTCCTTGCTGTCATGAATATCGATATCCATAATCCGCAGGCTGGCGTTGGCGAGTATGGTCACGATATCCGGCTGGATCTCCAGGAGTCCGCCTTCCAGAAAAAGAATCTGTGTTTGGCCATCGGCCTGGGTAATACGCAACTCTCCGGCGCGTAGCCCCGACAACAAGGGCGCATGCCCCGGCAGTATTCCGATCTCACCCAGTTCCGCCGGCACTGCCGCAAAACGCGCCATACCGCTGTACACTTCACCATGGATATCGACCACATTGATGCGGAACGTTCTGTTCTGCTGCATGTTTATTCCTTTTCTGAAAGCATCGCCAAAAATTGTGCTTCAGTGAGCTGTTCCAGACCCAGCTTTACGGCTTTTTCCGCCTTGCTGCCCGCTTCTTTCCCGACAATCACATAGCTTGTTTTAGCAGAAACGGAGCTGCTGACTTTCCCGCCCGCGTTTTCTATGGCGGCTTTGGCCTCTTCCCGGGTCATCCTATCCAAAGCACCGGTGAGCACTAGGGTCATCCCCTGAAAACGCCCGCCTCGTTGCGGCTGGACCGCTTGCCACTGTACTCCCGCCGTGCGCAAAGCGGCAATAACGTCACGGTTATGGGGCTGGGCAAAAAAATGTACGATAGATTCTGCCACGATGGGTCCCACATCGGGAATATTCTGCAAAACCTCCGGCGTCGCGGCCAGTAAGGGATCCAGATCCCCGAAATAGGCTGCCAGAGATTTGGCCGTGCTTTCTCCCACCTGGCGGATACCCAGGGCGTAGAGGAAGCGAGGTAGGCTGGTATGGCGGGAATGCTCTATTTCCGCAAGCAATTTTTGGGCGGAGCGACTGGCCATGCGCTCCAATCCGCAAAGTGCTGCTTCGTCCAGATGGTAAATATCGGCTACGGAGTGCACCAGACCTTGCTCGACTAGTTGCTGCACGAGTTTCTCGCCCAGGCCCCGGATGTCCATGGCCTTGCGCGAAGCGAAGTGCTCGATAGCGCCCATCCGTTGCGCCGGGCAATACAACCCACCCATGCAACGGTGCGCCGATTCGTTGGCCAGACGCAAGACTTCTGAGTCACAAACCGGACAACGCAACGGCATTTGCCAGGGCTGTGCCGCCGCTGGCCGTTCTTCCTTGAGCACCATGACCACTTCGGGGATCACATCCCCTGCACGGCGTACCAGTACCGTGTCGCCTACGCGAATATCTTTACGATCCACTTCATCTTGATTATGCAAACTGGCGCGGCTCACGGTCACGCCGCCCACTTGCACGGGCTGCAAGACCGCCACCGGAGTAATCACGCCGGTGCGCCCTACGGAAGCCAGGATATCTTCAACCACGGTACGCTCTTCGTGGGCCGGAAATTTATAGGCAATGGCCCAACGCGGTGCGCGGGCGGTGAAGCCTAACCGTTCCCTGGCTGCCAGATCATCGACTTTGAACACGAGACCATCTATTTCAAAAGGCATGCCTTCGCGCGATTTCTGCATTTCATTGAAATAGCTTTCGCATTCCGCAAGATGATGAACACTACGCAAGTAAGATGTCACTTCAAAACCCCAGACAGAAAGGCCGTGCATCACCGCACGGTGCGACTCTCCCAGTGGCGCCCTGCTTTCTCCCCATCCCCAGGGAAAAAACGCCAGGGGGCGCTTCGCCGTCACTTTGGAATCCAGTTGCCGCAGGCTGCCCGCTGCCGCATTGCGCGGATTGGCGAAGGCATTTTCTCCGGCGCGCAAGCGCTCTTCATTCAACCGCTGGAAAGCTGCCACGGGAATCACCACCTCCCCGCGCACCTCCAGCAGGTCCGGCCAGCCCTTGCCCGCCAGTTGCAGAGGAATGTTGCGGATCGTGCGGACATTGGCAGTAACATCCTCACCGGTTTGGCCATCTCCGCGGGTTCCGGCCTGCACCAGCTTGCCCTCTACGTAACGGATGTTGACCGAGAGGCCGTCAAATTTGGGTTCAGCGCTGAGCGGAACATCCTCGCGACCGAGCCCCTTCTGCACACGCGCCAGCCAGTCGCCGAAACCACCCCGATCAAACACATTGTCGAGAGAGGTCATCGGTACGGCATAGTGTACTTCCGCAAACACCTCCAGAGGGGCTGCCCCTATCCTCTGGGTCGGCGAGTCGGCGCTTTGCCACTGCGGATTACGGTCCTCCAGAGCGCGGAGCTCGCGCAGGTGGGCATCATACTCCGCGTCACTCAGGGTCGGTGCATCCTGCTGATAATACGCTTTATTGGCGGCCAGCAATTCGTCACGCAACTGCTGAATACGCTCGAAGTCAGTAGGGTTGCCCCGCTCCACCGCCCGCTCCTTCTGTAAAAGCCGGAAACATTTGCCGCGCCAGCATATCGCAAATGCACTTTCTGGTATAATCCGCGGGGCATTCGCTATGGCCCACCTCACTGGACGGAGAACCTATGGCCCTCACCCTTTTTGATCTGGACAACACCCTGCTGTCCGGCGACTCCGACCATGCCTGGATGGAGTTTCTCGGCAGCCGCGGCATTGTCGATACGGAACGCTTTAACCACCTCAATGATCGGTTTTATGCCGAATATCAGGCTGGCACTTTAGATATTCAGGCATTTCTGGATTTTCAGTTGGCTCCCCTGGCGGCACATCCCCGTGCCCATCTTGATGCCTGGCACCGGGAATATCTGCAGGAACGGGTGCTGCCGATGATTTCGGATCGCGCGCGCGCGCTGGTAGAAGATCATCGCCAGCAAGGTGATATCCTGGTCATCATTACCGCGACCAATCGCTTTGTGACAGCGCCCATTGCTGAAGAACTAGGCATCACCCATCTGCTCGCGACGGAACCCGAGGAGACGACATCGGGTGACTTTACAGGTCGTAGCGTCGGCATTCCCTGCTTTCAGGCGGGCAAGGTGCAACGCTTGCGTGACTGGCTGCGGACGCAGGGGTTGGACTGGGAGAACACGCTGCGGAATAGCACCTTTTACAGCGACTCACACAACGATCTGCCTTTACTGGACACCGTCACCCATCCGGTCGCCGTTGACCCGGATCCGCGCCTGCGCGCCATCGCCGAAGCACGGGGCTGGCCCATTCTTTCGCTCCACCCGGCACCCGTCGAATAATACGTCCCCAATTTTCCATCGCAGCTTCGCGCATCCAATCACAAACCGCCCCTCTGATTTGCGCAATTAAGAAATGTGTACTATAGATTTAGAAATATTATTAGTTTCCGTGAGACGCCATGAATTGCGTAGATCAGGCGATCTATGTCGCCATCGAGGAAAGGGACGCGAATACAGCTCAGCATTGCCTGCGCGTTGGCTATCTAGCAGAGGCATTGGGTTGTGCCATTCACCTTTCAAAGGGTGACTTGTCGCCGCTGCGGGAGGCTGGATTCGTGCATGACGTGGGGAAGATTGGCCTTCCCGATTCCATCTTGATGAAATCGGGTCGGTTAGACGCTCATGAATGGGAACTCATAAAAACCCATACCCTCTGTGGAGAGCGCATCATCGCAGCACAATCATTTCTGCCTTTGTCAGGACCAATTCAGCCTATCGTCGAAGCCGTGCGACACCATCATGAACACTACGATGGATCTGGCTATCCTGATGAAATGAAAGGTAATGAAATACCCCTATTTGCCAGAATCATTCTAATCGCTGATTGCTACGCGGCTATGACTGAAACTAGAGCATACCACCAGGGTAAATCTCACGAAG
>NZ_JBYCKR010000036.1:0-3160 GCF_057473505.1 Acidithiobacillus sp. TH-A35
GATGCGCGCTTTCGTGGTGATCCCGGAAGGCAAGATTGCTCTCGGCAAGCTCTCTCAGGCGATGATGCATGGTGCCATGGTGTTGCAGATTCGCGGCAACTTCGATGCGGGCATGCAGATCGTCCAGGATGTCGCTGCCCACGCGCCCATCACTTTGGTGAACTCGGTTAATCCCTATCGCTTGCAGGGCCAGAAGACGGCGGCCTTCGAGATTATCGAAGCGCTGGGTGAGGCGCCCGATTATCACGCCCTGCCCGTGGGTAATGCCGGCAATATCACCGCCCACTGGATGGGCTATTGTGAAGCCACTGATGAGCGGACCGATAAATCCCAGTCTCTGACCGCTTCCTGCAAATTCTGCGATGGCGCCTGCACCTATGGTCACGGTAAGGCGGGCAAACGACCGAAGATGCTGGGTTTTCAGGCGGCAGGCAGTGCCCCCTTCATCGTTGGCCACTATGTGAAAGACCCCGAAACCATCGCCACGGCCATCCGTATCGGTCATCCCATGTCCTGGGATCAGGCGCACAAGGTGCAGGCGGAAAGCGGCGGCTGGTTTGGCGGTCATAGCGATGCCGAGATTCTGGAGGCGCAGCGCTGGCTGGCGCAACACGAGGGCGTTTTCTGCGAACCGGCCTCGGCGACTTCGGTGGCGGGGGTGGTGGCTGCGGCTCGCGCCGGAAAAATTGAAGCGGGCGCGACGGTGGTCTGTACCCTCACCGGGCATGGCCTCAAAGATCCCGATACCGCCATCGCACAGGGCGGCGAAGTGCTGACGGTTGATGCCAATCTGGAGGCCGTGCAGCGCGCCATTCTGGACCGTTGATGGCCGATCTCTGCCTCTGGCTGTCGGGGTTGCGCGGCGTGCCGGAGGAGGATCTGGGAGCGGTGTTGCTGCGTTACTGGGGTCGTGGGCGGGCGGAGCGGTTAACGGCTGATTCCTCTTTGGAGGTGGCAGGGCGTTTGCTGGGTTTCGAGGGGTTGTTGCCCGCCGCGGCATTGCTGGCGGAGTCTGAGGGTATAGCGACCGAAGGGCACTGGGTCATTGCCCTGGAGCCGGTGGCGTTTCGCGGACAGGCGGGGCGGGCGGTGTTACAGCCCCTGCCGGGTCTGGATGAGGACTCGGCAGCGGCGCTCTATGCGGCGGCGGTGGCGCATATGGCGGATGCGCCCTGGGTGCTGCGGCGCGGCGCCCGGCGCTGGTATGTGCTGGCCACCGACACGCCCGACCTGCACTGTCCCGATCCCGAACAAGTCTGGGGCCGCGAACCGCTGGCGCTGCAAGCCACTGGTGCCGATGCCCGGCGCTGGAATGCCTTCCTCAATGAGTTGCAGATGCTCCTCGCCGCGCATCCCGTCAATCAGGATGTCGATGCCAGCGGTCAGGAACCCTGGTGTCTGTTCTGGGCCTGGGGGGAGGGGCGATTGCCTTCTGTGCGGCCCACTCCGAAGTGGCAGACGGTGGCGGCGGAGGCGGACTACCTGCAGGCCGCGGCCCGCTGGCTCGGCCTGCCTCTGTCCTCTCCCAAAGCGCTGCAGACCGCGACGAAGCTGCCCGATAACCTGCTCTGGGTCTGGTCCGGGGCCTGGCTCTATCCCGATGCGGCAAAGTCTTTCGCGGCGCTGGTCCCGGCCCTGCAATCCTTGTGGCGGAGCGGCGGGCGTCTGGAGTGTTTGACGGGTGTGCTCGCCAGCGGTGGTATAGAGCGCCTAACGGTTCGCCGTGCGGATCGCTGGCGCTTCTGGCGCAGCCCCGCCCTGCCGGGCCATGCGCTGCCGGGGGCCTGGTAGGTGTCTGAAGCCGTTCGTATTGTCGACCGTCCTGTGGCAGCGGCGATATTGCGCGCGGCTTTGAGCCTCGGATACACCCCGCTCCAAGCCCGGATCATTGCCGGGCGACTGAGTGATGCGGAGGTGGCGAAGCTGCCGGCATTGTTGAGTCTTCAGTTGAGTGGCCTCACCCCGCCCGACTTGCTCCCCGATATCGACATCGCTTCTGAATGCGTTGTCTCCGCCATAAAACAAGGGCTGCCCGTCCTCCTGATTTCCGACTTCGATGCCGATGGCGCCTCGGCCCACGCGGTGCTGAAGTTTGCGTTCAGGGACTATTTCGGCGTTCCGGAACAGCGGATTCACAGTTATATCGGCCATCGCCTGCGGGATGGCTACGGTGTCACCGAAACGCTGACGGACCGTATTATTGCGGAAGCGCCGCGTCCCGCCTTGATCATTACGGCGGATCAGGGGAGCACCGATCATGCGCGGATCGCCCGGCTGCGGGATCACGGTTTTATCGTCGTCGTCACGGATCATCACGGCGTGCCTGCATCCGGGCCGCCCCCTGCGGCCATGGCTTGTGTCAACCCGGTGCGCGAGGATTCGGCGTTTCCCGATCCTTACATCGCTGGTGTGCATGTGGCGTGGCTGCTGTGCTGTGCGGTTCGCCAGCGACTGATTCAGGCCGGCGACCTTCCCGCCAGCGCGCCAAAGCTCGGCGGTCTTTTGGATCTCGTCGCCCTGGGCACCATGGCCGATTGTGTCGATCTGGCGCGATCGACCAATAACAAGGCGATTATCGCCCGCGGCTTGGCGATCATGAACTCGCCAGTGCGACGGCCCGCCTGGCAGGCATTGTACATAGCCACGAACTGCCGAGGCCCCATTACCGCTACCACCCTGGCTTTTCATTTTGCGCCGGTTATCAACGCCCGCGGGCGTCTGGATTCCGCTCTGGGCAGTGTGGATTTGCTCATGAGTGATAGCGTCCCAGTGGCGGAAGAACTGGCGCAGCATTTCGTGGAACATAACACCGAACGGAAAGCGGTCCAGTCGCATATGTTGCACAGAAGCACCGCACAGGCCGCACAACAGGTTCGGGATGGCGCCGCGGCCATTACGATATTCGACCCGAAAGGCCATGCGGGTGTCCACGGTATTTGCGCCGCAAGACTGGCGGAGTCTTTCGGCAGGCCGGTCGCTTATTTCTCGCCCAAAAATGACGCGGAACATATCACGGCATCGCTCAGGACCGTGCATGGTTTTCATGTGCGGGACGCCCTGGCCGAGATAGCCGGCCGTTATCCCGATGATTTTACCGCCTGGGGTGGCCATGCGGGCGCTGGCGGGGTGACCTTGAAGCGCGATGGGCTGCAGCGCTTTG
>NZ_JBYCKR010000037.1:0-6501 GCF_057473505.1 Acidithiobacillus sp. TH-A35
TTTACCTCGGCATCCCCTACTATTTCGATATCGCCCGTAATATGGACGACACCCTCACCGTCAACTATTTCGCCAGACGCGGGGTGATGTTGCAGAACGAGTTCCGCTATCTGGAGCCCAATTATAGCGGCAAACTCTATCTGGACCTGCTCCCCTCTGATCAATTGACCCACAAAAATATCTGGGCCATTTCCTGGCAGCATAACCAGAATCTGGGCGACGGATTCAACTTCAACGTCGATTACAATCAGGTCAGCTACAAAAACTTCCTTTCGGATTTTGGCGGCACAGCCGGTTTCGGCAGCAGTTTCGTGGGCGGCATTGGCAACACACCCTACATCGCCTCTTCCGGAGGACTCTACTACAACAACACGCATATTAGCGCGGGCGCCACCCTGCAGGGCTACCAGGAACTCGCGCCTGGCGGCGCAGCGCCCTACTCCCAGCTCCCGTATCTGTTTGCCGATGGCTACTGGCGGGTGGGACGCACCGGCTATTTCGACTGGCACAGCAGCTTTAACTACTTCTCCGCTTCTGCAGGACCCGTCGGTCAGCGCCTCGACCTCACCCCCACCATTGGCTGGCGCTTCAGCCACGGCTGGGGCTTCTTGGAACCGCAGGCCCGGCTCTACTATAGTCACTATCAGATTCAGCGTAATGCCCCCTACGCGCGCGCCGTCAATCGCACCTTACCGGCGCTCAGCCTCAAAGGCGGCCTCAATTTCGTCCGTTACGGCAGCGACGGCAGCACGGCCCTGCTGCAACCCTTGTTCAAATACACGTATATTCCCCTGCAGGCCCAAAGCAGCATCCCCATCTTCGATGCCAGTCAGCCCTATCAGAACTTCCCGATGATTTTTGAGGATAACAGCCTCTATACCGGCAACGATCGCATCAACGCTGCCAATCAGGTGGCAATAGGGCTGCGTGGCACCTGGCTCACACCCGGTGGCCGCCAGCTCTGGCAGGCGGCTGTCGGCCAGATCCGCTACTTCAACCAGCGCCAGATCAACCTCGCCGGCGATATCGTCCCTCAGAACCAGCAGTCCAACTATTTTTTTGAGGGACAATACGCGCCCCTTCCGGACATCAACCTCCTCGCCAGTTCACAGGTCAATGCCCAGCAGCGCAAGCTGGAGCGGCTCAACCTGCGCGCCCAGTGGCTGCCCGGTCCGCAGCGCGTCATTAACCTTGACTATCGTTTTACCCGTGGCTTCGTGAGGCAAACCGGCATTTCCGGTGCCTGGCCGATCTACAAGCGCTGGCAGGTACTCGGCAGCTATCAGTATGATGTCACCGATCACAAGCCGCTGGAGGAGCTCGTAGGGATGGGCTATGATGGCGGCTGCTGGGCTACCCGTATGATGGTTTATCATCAGATCCTTCTCGGCGGGCAGTCCAATAACGTTGTTTATCTGGAGATCGTATTGCGTGGCCTGACCAGCCTCGGCAATGCCTCAAACGGTTTGCTCAGCCAGTATGTGCCGGGCGCCAGCATGGAGTTCTGATGTCGTCCAAATGCCGTCCTATCTTATTCGCCCTGAGCATCGTTCTGGGGACAGCTCCGGTTTTGGCCTGGGCGAGTACGCCCTTTCTCAACCGTGACACCCTGCTGCCGGCCGCACCGGTGATGGCACCCGCTACGACAACGCACACTTATTCGGAAAACTCTGCCGAAGCACCGATAGCGGCGCCGCTACCCGAAAACACCCAGAATCTCGACAAGGTCATTGCTGTGGTGAACGACAATATCATCACCTCCATGCAGCTCGAGCAACGGGTTAGCGCCGTGCGTGCCCGTCTGCAGACGCAAGACCCCAACGCCATGCCCCCCGAAGACATCCTGCACCGCCAGGTGCTGCAGCAGATGATCCTGCAGGATATCGAGCTGCAAATCGCGCACCGCGCCGGAATCAAGGTTGACAAAGGCACGCTGGACCAGGCCATCAGCAACCTCGCTCAAGCCAACCACCTCACCCCTGACCAGTTACGCCAGGCGCTGACCAATCAAGGGCAGTCATGGGAGCAATTTACCAACGACCTCAAGGATCGCATTCTTGTGGATCGCCTCATGCAGCAGGAAGTGGAGAGCCGGGTCCATATTGGCCCCGACGAGGTGAAAACCTTCGCGCAACAGCTCAAAGAAATGGGCGGCGTGAGTTTCGACCTACAGCAGATATTCATCCCGCTGCCTGACAACCCGACACCAGACGCCGTCAGCGCGGCCCGGCGTGAAGCCGGGCAGGCGCGTGATCGCGTGGTGGCCGGTGAGAGTTTTACGCGCCTTGCCGCCCAGGTCAGCAGCGGCCACGATGCCTTGCAGGGCGGACGCATCGGTTGGGTCAAGGCGGGTGAACTCCCACCCTCAGTGACCCAAACCCTCCTCCAATTGAAGGCGGGCGAAATCAGCCCCGTCATCCCTGGACCCACCGGGTTTCATATTTTCAAATTGCTCGATGTCAAACATGAACAGCCGACGGTCACCGAGGTCAAAACGGCCATGATCGTCCTGCGTGCCGGCAACAGTCTGCAGTTGCAGGAGGCTGAGGCACGCGCTCAGGATATCCAGCAAGCGCTGCAAAGCGGCACCCGCTTCTCTGAGTTGGCGCGTAATTATAGCCAGGACACTAGCACCGCTGCCGGCGGTGGAGAAATGGGCTGGGTCGCCCCCGGACAATTGCCGGACAGCCTGGAACGCACACTGGTCACTTTGCAACCTGGTGGGGTGAGTAGTCCCATCCGCGAAGGGGATGCGATTTACATTCTGCACTCCCAGGCTCAGCGCCAGCAGCCGGTTGAAGAGAAACAGATTATGGCCGCAGCGCGCATGCAGCTCTACAACCGTATCGTCCACGAGCGCATGGACGAATGGCAACGTCGCATCCGCGACGGCGCCTACGTCGAGATCCTCGAGCCCGGCCTGCGCAGCAGCGATGCCTGAGCCTTTCGGAGGGTTACAGCAGGCCGTGACCGGTCCCAGCCCGGGCCTTGCGCGCGCCCGCTTCGCACCGGTCTGGACGCTGTTTTACAAAGAAACCTTGCGCTTCGGCAAGGTCTGGCTACAAACCATTGCCGCCCCGCTGATCACCACCATCCTCTATCTGGTGGTTTTTGGGCACGCATTGGGCGGACATATATCGGTCTATCCGGGAGTCAGCTATACGGCGTTCATCGTTCCCGGTCTGATGATGATGTCGGTTCTGCAAAATGCCTTTGCCAACAGCTCTTCCAGCCTGATCCAGGCCAAGGTGACGGGCAATATCGTCTTTCTGCTACTCAGCCCGCTCGGCCCCACCGAGATTTTCGTCGCCATGGTTGCCGCGTCGGTACTGCGCGGGGCACTAGTGGGGATTGCCATACTCGCGCTAGCGCTGCTTTATCTGCACATACCTCTACTGCATCCCTTGTGGATCATCGTATTTACCATTCTGGGCGCCAGTGGCATGGGTTCGTTAGGCTTAATTGCCGGACTCTGGGCGGAGAAATTCGACCAGATTGCCGGTTTTCAGAATTTTGTCATTATGCCGCTGACCTTTCTCGCCGGAGTATTTTACTCGGTGCGGTCCCTGCCCGGTGTTTGGCGACAACTCTCGCTGTTCAACCCGTTCTTCTACATCATCGACGGGTTTCGTTATGGTTTTTTTGCAGATTCTGATGCCAGCGTATGGGTTTCTCTAGGGGTCAGCATCGCCTTCGCGGGCGGGACCGGTCTCTTTGCCTGGCGCCTGCTGGATCGTGGTTACAAGCTGCGCCAATAAGGCGCTCAACGTCACACCTTGCACAGCCGGGCGCAGCTCAGTATAAAAAGCGACATCACACAGCGGCTTTTTTACGTTACACTACACTCCATGAACGCCAACACGATCAAATCACTCATTAAGCAACAGCTTCCCGACGCCCTCATCGAGGTTCTGGGAGACGATGGCGCCCATTTCGAGGCGCTGGTCGTTTCCCCGGCCTTTGTTGGGCTTTCCCTCATCAAGCAGCATCAAATGATTTATGATGCGCTGGGCGAGCGTATGCGCGAGGAAATTCACGCCCTCTCGCTGCGCACCCTGACTCCCGAGCAGGCGCAACAGCTCCGTCACCCGGCGGCGCATTAGCCGCACTCACCCCCAATGTAACGAGGATAACCATGGCAACGATTCAGGAACTTATTCAGGAACAGGTCAAGAAACACCCGGTCGTGCTTTATATGAAGGGCAACCCGCGGGCACCGCAATGCGGTTTCTCGGCCCGTGCCGTGCAACTGTTGCAGCAGTCAGGCGTCAAGGAGCTCTTTACGGTGGACGTGCTGGCCGACCCGCAGATTCGCGACGGCATCAAGCAGTATTCCAACTGGCCGACTATTCCCCAACTTTATATTCAGGGTGAGTTTGTCGGCGGGTCAGACATCATGTCCGATCTCTATCAGCAGGGCGAATTGCAGAAACTGGTCGACAGCGCCCAAGCGGCCAGCGCGAGCTGATTCGAGTCCATGGATAAACTGCTGCTGCGTGGTAATGGCCCCCTGCGTGGTGAGCTGCGGATTTCCGGGGCCAAAAACGCGGCCTTACCTTGTCTCGCCGCCACCCTGCTGGCGCGCGAGCCGGTGCGACTGCGCAATATTCCGCATCTGCGTGACATTACCACGACCCTGGAGTTGTTGAGCACACTCGGCGCAAGGGTGCTGGTAGACGGCCAGCTCGGGATCGAAGTCGATCCGCGCCCGGTACACTCGGTCGTCGCCCCTTATGAGCTGGTGAAGACCATGCGTGCCTCGATACTGGTACTTGGGCCACTGCTGGCCCGACACGGCTCGGCAGAAGTGAGCCTGCCTGGTGGCTGCGCCATCGGCAGTCGTCCGGTGAGCGTCCATCTCAGCGGTCTGCAGGCTTTGGGTGCCGAAATCACTGTAGAGGACGGTTTCGTTAAAGCACAGGCATCTCGTCTGCGCGGCACCCGCATCGTTATGGAGATGGTCTCCGTCACCGGTACGGAAAACCTGCTCATGGCAGCCACCCTCGCCGAAGGACGCACCATTCTCGAAAATGCCGCCCGCGAGCCGGAAATTGTCGACCTCGCCCGTTGTCTGTCGGCCATGGGTGCGCGCATCTCCGGAGCGGGGACCTCTGTCATCGAGATTGAGGGTGTAGCTGAACTGCATGGTGCCGAGCACAGCGTTGTGCCTGACCGCATCGAGACGGGGACCTATCTGGTGGCCGCGGCTATGGCCGGCGGCGATATTTGCCTGAAACGCACCGATGCGGGTCTGCTGGAGAGCGTCATCCTCAAACTACGGGAAGCGGGGGCCGAAGTGTCCGCCGAGGCGGACACGATCCGCGTCCGCATGACACGACGGCCGCAAGCGGTGGATGTACGCACGGCGCCCTATCCGGCCTTCCCCACGGACATGCAGGCGCAATTCATGGCGATGAACTGCATCGCCGTGGGGAGCAGCGTCGTCACCGAAACCATCTTCGAAAATCGCTTTATGCACGTCTCTGAATTGCAAAGACTGGGTGCCGACATCAATGCCGATGGGAAGACCGCGGTAGTGCGCGGGGTACCCCGCCTGCGCGGCGCGCCGGTGATGGCAACCGATCTGCGGGCGTCGGCTTCGCTAGTTCTGGCCGGACTCGTGGCGGAGGGCGAAACCCTCATCGACCGCATCTATCATCTGGATCGCGGCTATGAGGTCATTGAAGAGAAACTCAGCGCCTTAGGCGCAGATATCCGCCGGATCAGTAACAGCAGGAGCGTCACATGAGCGCAGGCATTACCATCGCACTGTCCAAGGGACGGATTCTGCAAGAAGCCATTCCCCTCTTTGCGGGCGCCGGCATCCACCTGGCGGAGGATCCGGAAGAATCCCGCAAGCTGATCATCCCCAGTACCGACCCCGCGGTGCGCTTTCTGGTGATCCGCGCCAGCGATGTGCCCACCTACGTGACCTGGGGCGCTGCCGACCTGGGCATTGCCGGTAAAGATGTGCTGTTGGAGCAGGAGGGCCTGGACCTTTATGAGCCCCTGGATCTGCGTATCGGCATCTGCCACATGGCGGTGGCCGAACCTGCCGCGCTGGCAGCCAATGACGCACCGCAAAGCTGGGAACGGGTGCGCATTGCGACCAAATATCCGCACATCACCCGCAACTATTTCCATGCGCGCGGCGTACAGACGGAAATCATCAAGCTTTACGGCAGCATGGAACTGGCGCCTCTGGTCGGATTGGCGGATCGTATTGTGGACCTGGTGTCCAGCGGCCGTACGCTCAAGGAAAACGGGCTGGTGGAAGTGGAAGAAATCATGCCCATTTCCAGCCGTCTGGTGGTCAACCGCGCGGCCATGAAACTCAAGCGCCGCGCCATCGAAACCCTCATTAACCAACTAGAGGCGCAAGTCACGTCATGAACCGTCTGGATACCAGCGACCCCGATTTTACCCGCCAGTTTCACGCACTGCATGACTGGGATGCCAATCTGGATCCGCAGATTGAAGTGCGGGTGCGGGAGATTGTTG
>NZ_JBYCKR010000038.1:0-6242 GCF_057473505.1 Acidithiobacillus sp. TH-A35
GTTTGCATGGCATTAACGTGCGCGGTCTGGCCCGGCGCGGGATTTCCCGGGAGACCATTTTGCAGATTAAGCGCGCCTATCGCCTGTTGTTTCGCTCAGGGCGGCGCCTGGAAGACGCGATGGATGAAGTGCTGCAGCGCGGACTGACTGCTCCAGAGGTGGCCTACCTTTTGGATTTTATTCGTAATACGCATCGCGGAATTACCCGACCATGATCAATATACGAACCGGCGTTATTGGTGTCGGCCATCTTGGCCGCTTTCATGCGCAGAAATATGCCGCAATCTCACAACTGGCAGGTGTTTTTGACGAGAATGGGGAACGGGCCACGGAGGTTGCCGCCGAATTGGGGTGCCGTGCTTTTTCCAGCGTTGGTGCATTACTGGCTGAAGTGGATGCTGTGTCCATTGCCACTCCCACCTCTACCCACTTCGCGGCAGCGGAAGCGGCCATGCAGGCCGGTGTACACTGCCTGGTCGAAAAGCCGTTTACCCTGGATACCGAAGAAGCGGACGCGCTGATCGGCATGGCACAGGAGCGCCATCTGGTGCTGGCGGTTGGTCACATCAAAAGGGTACATCCGGCTATTCAGCATTTGCGGCGGGCTGGCTACGGAGCGCCCCGCTACCTGGAGGCAGAGCGCTTGGCGCCTTTCAAGCCACGCTCGCTGGATATCGACGTGATCATGGATCTGATGATTCACGATCTGGACCTGACTTTACTGCTGACTGGCGCCGAACCCGTGGACGTGCGCGCCGTGGGTGTCGCGGCAGTAACGGACAAGGCGGATATGGCCAATGCCTGGATGACGCTGAACAATGGCACCGTGGCCAACCTGGCGGCCTCCCGGGTAGTGCGGGAGCCAGCGCGGCGCATGCGTATCTTTTGGCAGGATCGTTATGCCTCGGTGGATTTTCTCAACAACACCCTGCATATCTACCATCGCGGTGCGGGAACAGTGCCGGGAATTCCCGGTGTGCGTGATGAGGCCGTGGAGTTACCCAAACGGGATGCCTTGGCGGCGGAGATTGAGGATTTTCTGAGCGCCATCGTAGCGCACCGGCCGGTGTTTTGTGATGGCATCGCGGGTCGGCGGGTGCTGGCGGCGGCGCTGCAGGTGCGGATAGCCGTGGAGGCTTTTCTGCAGCATTGAGCGTAATGCCGGTGCAGGTTTTGATTTTTTTTGGACGGTGATGCATGACTCAAAATATAACAATTCCCATGGTCGATTTGCGCGCGCACTTTGCGCCGCTGCGGGATGAGATTCTGACGGGGATAGGGAAAATTCTGGACGATGCCAGTTTTATCCTGGGAAATCATGGACGTGCGTTGGAGACGGAGCTGGCATGCCTCTCCGGTGTTGCCCATGGTGTGGGCTGCGCTTCCGGTACGGATGCCCTGATGCTGGCCCTGCGTGCCCTGGAAATCGGGCCCGGCGACGAGGTGATCGTCCCCACCTTTACGTTCATTGCGACTGCGGAAGCCGTGCTTTATGTGGGTGCTACGCCGGTCTTTGTAGATGTGGATGATCGTTTTTACGCCATGACCGTAACCGGTATCGAGGCCGCCATTACGTCGCGGACCAAAGCGATCATCCCCGTACATCTCTACGGCTTGCCCGCGGATATGCCCGCCATCATGGCGCTCGCTCAGAAGCATGGTTTACGGGTAGTTGAGGATTGTGCTCAGGCCATTGGTGCCGAAATTAACGGACAGGGGGTGGGCAGTTTTGGCGATATCGGCTGTTTTTCTTTCTTCCCCAGCAAAAATCTCGGTGCTGCCGGAGATGGTGGCATGGTGGTGACGGCGGATGCGGAGCTGGAACGTAAACTGCGCGGACTGCGCAACCATGGTTCCTGGCAGACCTACCACCATGACGTGTTGGGCTATAACAGCCGCCTCGACGAAATGCAGGCGGTGATTCTGCGGGCGGAGTTCCCGCATCTGGCGGCCTATAACACCGGACGGCGGCAGGCGGCAGGGTGGTACGCCGAGCATCTGGCGGGTCTCGACCTGCAATTGCCGGAATCTCCAGCAGGTTATCACCACGTATTCCATCAGTTTACGATTCTGTTGAACGCGCGGGATGCGGTGAAGGCCGCCCTCCATGCTGAAGGCATTGCCAGCGCCATTTATTATCCAATTCCAGGACATCAGCAGAAGATGTTTGCGCACCAGGCCCACGCCCATTGTCCGGTGGCAGAACGTCTGGCGGAGCGTGTACTCTCGTTGCCCATGTTTCCGGAACTGCGTGAGGAGCAGATTGCCAGGATCGCTACCGTGATCCGTCGCACCCTGCACGGCTAAGGCCTTGAGCAAGGCCTTTATCCTCGCGGTAGAGCGTTCCGGCGAAAATCTCGGGCTGGAAATCATGGCGAATGCAGCGCAGGCCGGACTCGATCTGCAATGGTCGGGGGTGGTTGGATCCCGCCTGCAGGCAACGGGAGTGGAAAACATTGCCGATGGTGAAGTGCTGGCGATGATCGGGTTGGTCGAAGTCCTGCGACACTACAGCCGCCTGCGCAGGCTCTATGGGCAGATTCGGCAGCATCTGCAGACGGAACGACCGGATTGTGTGGTGCTGATTGACCATCCGGCTTTCAATCTGCACATCGCCAAGATGGCTAAAAAGCTGGGTATTCGGGTGCTCTACGTGGTGGGTCCACAGATCTGGGCCTGGCGCTCGCAGCGGATTCATCAGATCAAGCGCGTGGTGGACCACATGCTGGTTCTTTTTCCCTTTGAGGTGCCCATTTATGCACAGGCGGGGGTGCCGGTGCATGTGCTGGCACATCCTCTGTTGGCGCAGACTGCAGCAGCGCCAAATCGGGAAAACGCGCGGGCAAGGCTGAACATGGCGGCAGATGGCCAGGTGCTTGCGCTTTTACCCGGGAGTCGACGTGGTGAGCTGGAACGGCTGGCGTTGCGTTATGCCGAAACGGCGCGACGTTTGCGCGAACAAATGCCGGATCTGCGGATTCTGGTGGCCTTGGCCAGGGAGGAGTTACGCCCCCTCTGGGAGCGGCTCTGGAAACAGGGTGCCGGGCCGGAAGATGCACGGCTGGTGGTCGCTCAGACGCAAACTGTGCTAGCGGCCGCTGATGTGGTGCTGGTCGCCTCCGGTACCGCCACACTGGAAACCGCACTCATGCAGCGCCCGGCAGTGGTCGTCTATATTTTGAACGCTCTCACTTTTGCTTTCGTCCGAAGACTGGTGAAGACCCCTTTCGTGGCCATGCCCAATATTCTGCTCAAAGAGGCCGTATACCCGGAATTCCTGCAGGATGCCTTCGTGCCCGCCCAGGTGGCCGGTGCATTGGCGGCGCTTTTGGGTCCGGCGGGCTCCGTACAGGTGGCGAAATTGCAAAAACTGCGCGGTCTGCTGGAAGGTAATCCTCCCGAGCAATTGCAGCAGGTACTCCGCGAGATGCTGGCGTGAAGCCGGTGAATCCGTGAAAAGCGCGCCAATCCTCGAACACTGGGGTCCCCGGTGTGCGGGCGTGGACGAAGCCGGGCGGGGGCCCCTGGCGGGGCCGCTGGTGGCTGCGGCGGTGATTCTGCGCGCACCCCTTTATGGTCTGGATGATTCCAAGAAAATGACGGCGGCTGCACGGGCGCATTGGGCCGTGCGTATCCGCAATGAGGCCCTGGCCTGGTCGGTGAGCCGGGCTGCGGTCTGGGAGATTGAGCGCTACAATATTCTCCAGGCATCGTTGCGTGCCATGGCGCGGGCTATCGCCGGCCTGCCCCGGCGACCTCAGCGGATTCTCGTCGACGGCAACCAGCCGCCCCCCGGCTGGCAGGTGGAGACACTTGTGGGTGGCGATGGCCGGGTGGATGCTATCGCCGCCGCGGGTATTCTGGCCAAAGTGGCACGGGATGAGGAGATGCAGTTGCTCGACAGGTATTACCCCCAATATGGACTGGCGCGGCATATGGGTTACGGCACGGCGGTGCATCTTCAGGCATTGCAGCTTCGGGGTCCCTGCGCACTGCATCGGCGCGGCTTCGGACCCGTCGACCGGGCCTGGGAGGCACAGCGATGAGTGCGCCGCAGTTTGTCCATTTACACGTGCACTCCGAGTATTCTCTGGAGGATGGCATTATTCCGGTGAAGGCGCTGGCCAGGCGCTGTGCGGAGCGAGGTATGCCGGCGGTGGCGATCACCGATCATGGCAATCTTTTTGCCCTGGTCAAATTCTATAACGCTGCCCGGGGGCAGGGCGTCAAACCGGTGATTGGCAGCGAGATCTGGGTGCATGATGCGGCAGAGCCGGAACAGCCGACCGGCCTTATCCTGCTGTGCATGAATAAAACCGGTTACGGCAACCTCAGCCGCCTGCTCAGCCGCGCTTATCTGGAGGGTGGTCGCCACGGACGTCCGCAGATCGATGCGGCGTGGCTGGAGGGCGCGAGCGACGGTCTCATCGCCTTGTCTGCGGCAGGACAGGGGGAGATCGGGCGTGCCCTGCAGCGCAATCCGCAACAGGCGGAAGGTCGGGCACAGCACTACGCACAGCTTTTCCCGAAACGTTTTTATCTGGAAGTGCAGCGCAATGGCGAGGCCGGGCAGGAAGCCCTGGTTCAGGCCACTGTGGCGCTGGCGGAAAAACTGGAATTACCGCTGGTGGCCACCAACAACGCCCATTTTCTCGATGCAGCGGACTTTGCGGCCTTCGATGCGCGGCAGTGTATTTCTGCGGGCTTTACCCTGGACGACCCGCGCCGTCCACGGCGTTTTACGCCGGAGCACCGCCTGCCGGACCCCGAAGAAATGTGGGAGCGTTTTGCGGACCTGCCGGAAGCTTGCGACAATACCGTCGAAATTGCGCGGCGTTGTAATATGGAGCTGGTGCTCGGACATTATGCGCTCCCGGACTACCCCATTCCCGCCGGTCAGTCCGTGGATGAATATTTGCACGACGCGGCGCAAAAAGGTCTGCAGGAACGCTTGCAGGAGCTGCGTATCAGTGGCGACGCCACGTTGCCTTATCACGAGCGTCTGTTGCGTGAGGTCGGCGTCATTCAGCAGATGGGCTTCCCCGGTTATTTTCTCATCGTCGCGGATTTCATCCAGTGGGCAAAAAATAATGGTGTCCCGGTAGGACCGGGGCGTGGATCCGGTGCCGGATCGCTGGTGGCCTATGCACTGCGGATCACCGATCTCGATCCCATTGGCAATGGCCTGTTGTTCGAGCGCTTTCTCAATCCCGAGCGCGTTTCCATGCCCGACTTCGACGTGGATTTCTGCATGGATCAGCGCGACCGCGTCATTCAGTATGTGGCCGACAAATACGGTCGCGACAGGGTCGGCCAGATCATCACTTTTGGGACGATGAAGGCGCGGGCAGTGGTACGTGATGTCGGCCGGGTGCTGGGTCTGCCTTATGGCTTTGTCGACCAGTTGGCTAAGTTGGTGCCGGGCGATCTGGGTATGACCCTGGCGAAGGCCCTGGAGGAATCCGAGGAACTGCGCCGCCGCCAGACTGAGGAAGATGATGTCCGCGACCTGCTGGACATCGCCCTGCGCCTGGAGGGTTTGCCACGCCACGCCTCGACCCATGCCGGTGGCGTGGTGATTTCCCCGGAACCGCTGGCCGACCGCCTGCCGCTCTTTAACGACGGCTCCGAAGGGGGGGGTAACGTCACCCAGCTCGATAAGGATGATGTGGAAAAGATGGGGCTGGTAAAGTTCGACTTTCTCGGGTTGCGCACCCTGACCATCATTGATATGGCGGTCAAACTCATCAATGCCGATGCGGTGGCGGCGGGCCGCGCACCGTTGAATATTCAGCAATTACCTTTAGACGATACGGCGACCTTTGCCTTGCTCAAATCCACCGAGACGGCGGCGGTCTTCCAACTGGAATCATCGGGTATGCGCGATCTGGTGCGGCGTCTGCAACCGGATACCTTTGAAGATATCGTCGCCCTCGTCGCTCTGTTCCGGCCTGGGCCGCTGCAGTCAGGTATGGTCGATGACTTTATCGCCCGTAAACATGGCAAGGCGCCAGTGACTTTTCTGCATCCGGATCTGGCGCCGATTCTCGATGAAACCTACGGCGTGATCGTCTATCAGGAACAGGTCATGCAGTCTGCCCAGGTGCTGGCGGGCTATTCCCTCGGCGGCGCCGATTTGCTGCGGCGGGCCATGGGCAAGAAAAAGCCGGAGGAAATGGCCAAACAGCGCAGCATTTTCCTGGAAGGCGCCCACAAAAATGGTCTGGCCGCGGATCAGGCCG